>NZ_VLJQ01000088.1:40967-112603 GCF_007829375.1 Nocardioides sp. J9
GCCCCCGCCGGTGGTTGAGGTGCGAGGCCGCCCGCGGCCGAGCCCCCGCCGGTGGTTGAGGTGCGAGGCCGCCCGCGGCCGAGCCTCGAAACCACCCGCCCCGGTTCACCGGACTGTGCCGGGCACAGCCCGCCTCGTGGGGCCCGGAGGTTTCGAGGCTCGGCGCCGGGGCGCCCCGCACCCCAACCACCGGGAGTCCGGCGAAGCGAACCCAGGGCCTGCCGCCAGGCGGACTGTGCCATCCACCGGAGCCAACCGCGTGCGCGGCAGCGTGGTGCCCGCGCCGGAGGCGCGTCGAGGGCAAGTGCGGGCCGAGCCTGCGAGTGCCTGCGCGCCGCCCTCGACAGGCGACACGCTCGCGCCATCAGCCAGCGTGGCGCCCGCGCCGCAGGCGCGTCGAGGGCAAGTGCGGGCCGAGCTTGCGAGTGCCTGCGCGCCGCCCTCGACAGGCGACACGCTCGCGCAAATCAATCCAGGGGTGCCCCCGCCGGGACTCGAACCCGGAACTCGCCGCTTTTAAGGCGGCTTCCTCTGCCAGTTGGGATACGGGGGCGGGCGACGGCCGGGGCCGTGTCAGGTGTTCACAGGTAGGTCTGGCGGGGGTAGATCGCGTGGGCGCCGGCGACGCGGTCGAGGAAGAGGAAGCCGTCGGTGTGGTCGATCTCGTGCTGGAGGGCGCGGGCCTCGAAGGCGTCGGTGGAGAGCTCGACCTCCTCGCCGGTCAGCGGCAGCTGGCCGCGGACGGTGAGGCGGGAGGCGCGCTTCACGTCGCCGGTGAAGTCGGGGACGCTCATGCAGCCCTCGCGGGCCTTCTCGTTGCGGCTGGACGCGACGACCTCGGCGTTGCAGAGGACGAAGGTGCCGTGGTGGGTGCGGGTCTTGGGGTGCTCCGTGACGTCGACGCAGAACATCCGCACGCCGACCCCGACCTGGTTGGCGGCGAGGCCGACGCAGCCGGGGCTGACGCGCATGGTGGCGACGAGGTCGGCGGCGAGCTGGACCATGTCGGCCGCGGTGGGGTCGACGTCGGCGCCGCGCTCGGAGAGGACACCGGCGGGGGCCGTCACGACGTCGAGGACACGGCCCTCGACGCCGAGCTCGGCCTCGGTCCAGGCCGCGACACGTTCGCTGCTCACAGCTCGTCGGCCTCCACCGGGCGCAGCGTGGCGGTCACGCCGACCCGCTCCGCGGCGGCACGGATCGCGGCCTCGACGCCGGTGGCGTCGGCGCCCTCGGGCAGCGCGATCTCGGCGACGAGCAGGTAGAGGTCGCCGGAGAGGCGGGTGGTGAGGTCGGTGATGTTGCCGCCGGCCTGGGCGACCTGGCCGACGACCTCGGAGACGATGCCGGGACGGTCGCCGCCGTGGACGGTCAGCACCCACGAGGTGCCGCCGGAGCCCGGGGCGACCTCGTCCACGACCGGGCGGACCGACACGTCCAGGTCCCCGCCGGCGGCGAGCGGCGCGAGGGAACCCTCGACGTCGGAGGCCGCGACGGCGCCGCGGCACAGCAGCATCATCGCGAAGTGCCCGCGCAGGAGGGTCATCGTCGAGTCCTCGATGTTGAGGCCCAGCCCGGCGAGGCCCGCGGTGGTCTCGGCGATGATGCCCGGCCGGTCGTGGCCGATGACGGTGACGGCGTACAGGTCGTTGCTCACCGGGCCATCATCCCAGCCTCAGTCGCCGGCGAGCTCCCGGGCACGGCGGAACACCTCGTCGGTCATCGGCGCGGTGAGCCGGCCGGTGAAGGTGTTGTGCTGGCTGGGGTGGAAGCAGCCGAGCAGCGTCACCTCGCTGCGGCGGGTACGACGGGAGGCCGGTGCCAGCGCCACCTCGGCGCCGTGGCCGAACTTCGGGCGCGGGCGGGGCACGGTCCAGCCGGCCCGGCCGAGCGCGTGGAGGGAGGCGTTCCAGCCGATCGCGCCGAGGGCGACGACGACGCGCACCGACGGCGCCAGGATCGCCAGCTCGCGGTCGAGCCAGCCGGCGCAGCTCTCCCGCTCCTGGGGCGTCGGCTTGTTGGCCGGCGGGGCGCACCGCACGGGGGCGGTCATCCGCAGGCCGTGCAGCTCGAGGCCGTCGTCGATGCTGGTGCTGGTCGGCTGGTTGGCGAGGCCGACACGGTGGAAGGAGGCGACCAGCCAGTCCCCCGACTGGTCGCCGGTGAACATCCGGCCGGTGCGGTTGGCGCCGTGGGCGGCGGGAGCGAGGCCGATCACGAGGATCCGCGCGTCGACCGGGCCGAAGCCGGGGACGGGGCGGCCCCAGTACTCCTCGTCGGCGAACGCGGCCCGCTTCTCGCGGGCGACCAGCTCGCGCCAGGCGACGAGGCGGGGGCACTTCCGGCAGCGGACGACGCGCGCGTCCAGCCGCGCCATCGCCTCGCCGGGGTCGCTCACCGCAGCGACCAGGCGATCCCGTCGAGGATGTCGGTCTCGGCGACCCGGATCGTCGGCACGGCGACCTCGCCGVGCACCCGCGAGACGATGAGCGCGCCGGCGTCGATCACGTCGGCGCGGCCGGGGTGCATCCAGCCGAGGGCGCGCCGCTGGGCGACGCTCATGCCGAGCAGCCGGCCGACGAGGCGCTGCACGTCGGCGACGGCGAGCTCCTGGCCGTGGATGGCGTCGCGGTCGTAGGCGGGCAGGTCGAGCACGCCGGCGGCGATGGTGGTGCTCGTGCCGGCGACCGCGACGACCGTCGCGGCGGCGGCCGGGTCGACCGGGCAGGCGGCCAGCGCGGCCTCGACGTCGCTGACGACGTTGGCGATCTCCACCACGTCGATCGGGTCGTGCCGCACGTGGCGCTCGTGCAGCCGCACCGAGCCGACGTCCATCGAGTGCGCGGCGCTCGGCCCCGTGGCGGGGTCGCCGAGGATGAGCTCGGTGGAGCCACCACCGACGTCGACCACGAGCACCGGTCCGGCGAGGTCGGGACCGATGCCGCGGACGGCCCCGTCGAAGGCGAGCCGTGCCTCCTCCTCGCCGGAGAGCACCTCGGGCGCGACGCCGAGCCGGGCGAGGACGCCCTCGGTGAACTCGGCGGCGTTGCCCGCGTCGCGGGTGGCAGAGGTGGCGCAGAAGCGGACCTTCGTGGCCCCGGCGTCGCGGATGATCGCGGCGTACTCGTCGATCGCGGCGAACGCGCGGTCGAGCGCCTCGGGCGCGAGCACGCCGGTCGCGTCGACGCCCTGGCCGAGGCGGATCATCCGTGCCTCGCGGCGCACCCCGTCGGGATCGCCGGCGGGGTCGCCGACGAGGAGCTTGATGGTGTTGGTGCCGCAGTCGATCGCGGCGATCGGCTCGCCCATCAGCGGCTCATCAGTCGGCGGCGACGGCCTCGTCGACCGTCACGCACGGGCCCTTGGCCCACCAGTCGCCGAGCAGCTCGAGGACCTCGTCGCCGAGGGGGTTCACGCCCGGGCCGGCCGCGAGGGCGTGCGCGGCGAGCACGTGCAGGCACTTCACGCGGTTGGGCATGCCGCCGGCGGAGATGCCCTCGATCTCGGGCACGTCGAAGCCGCCGGCGCGGGCGACGGCGGCGCGGTCGGCGAGGTAGGCCTCGTGGGCCTGCTGGTACGCCGCGGCGAGCTCGGCGTCGGTGCCCAGCCGGTCCTGCATCTCCTTCATCACGCCCTCGGCCTCGAGGGTTCCGATGCGGGCGTTCGCGCGGGGGCAGGTCAGGTAGTAGGTCGTCGGGAACGGGGTGCCGTCGGGCAGCCGGGGCTCCGTGGTCACCACGTCCGGGTTGCCGCACGGGCAGCGGTGCCCGATGTCGTGCACCCCGCGCACGGGTCGACCGAGCTGGGCGGCCATCACCGCCTCGTCCTTCTCGCGCTCGGTCACTCTGACGGGTCCTCCAGGTCTTCCTTGGGCGCCCGGATCTCGTTCTTCGGGGCGGGCACCCTCGTGGGCGGGTTGCCGGCGACCTTCACCGAGTCCCAGGCGTCCTCGTACCACGCCCGCTCGTCGGGGTCGTCCAGCCGCGAGGGGTCGCTGAGCTCGGCGGAGGCGTCGATCGGCTTGCCGTCGGGCCCGATGGCGACGAACGGCGTCTCGCCGCGCGGCACGTACCCGAAGCGGGCGCGGGCCTGCTGGCCGACGTACGCCGGGTCCTGCCAGCGCTCTTTCTCGCGCTTGAGCTCGGCGATGTTCTCCTTGCGCTCGTCGATCTGCGCCTGGAGCTGGTCGATCTCCTCGCGCTGCTGCAGGTAGGCCCGCAGCGAGGACGCGTAGGAGACCGCCAGCACGGCGAGCACGAGCACCAGGATCGCCGCGCGGCCGGTGAGCCGGGAGCGGCGCTGGTGCTCGGCGCGGGCGCGGACGAGCGCGGCCTCCCGGTCGCGGGCGGCCTGCTTGCGCTGGGCCTTGAGGCGCTCGGCGTACCGCGGACCGGACCGCCCCGATGCGGGGCGGCCCGGCTTGCGGGACGTTCGGCGCTCGTCGGCCACGGCTGGCTCCGGGTCAGCCCTGGTAGCGCGGGAAGGCCGCGGCGCCGGCGTAGCGGGCGGCGTCGCCGAGCTCGTCCTCGATGCGCAGCAGCTGGTTGTACTTCGCGACGCGGTCGGAGCGGGCCGGGGCGCCGGTCTTGATCTGGCCGCAGTTGGTCGCCACCGCGAGGTCGGCGATCGTGGTGTCCTCGGTCTCGCCCGAGCGGTGGCTCATCATGTTGCGGTAGCCCGCCCGGTGGGCCAGGTCGACGGCGTCGAGGGTCTCGGTGAGCGAGCCGATCTGGTTGACCTTGACCAGCATCGCGTTGGCCTGGCCGCCGGCGATGCCGCGCTGGAGGCGCTCCACGTTGGTGACGAACAGGTCGTCGCCGACGAGCTGGGTCTTGTCACCGAGCTCCTCGGTGATGGTGCGCCAGCCCTCCCAGTCCTCCTCGTTGAGGGGGTCCTCGATGGAGACGATCGGGTAGGCGGCGACGAGCTCGGCGTAGTAGGCGGTCATCTCGGCGGCCGTGCGGGACTGGCCCTCGAAGGTGTAGGCGCCGTCGGCGTAGAACTCGGTGGCGGCCACGTCGAGCGCCAGCGCGACGTCGGAGCCCAGCGTGTAGCCGGCCTTGTCGATGGCCTCGGCGATCAGGTCCAGCGCCGCGCGGTTGGACTCGAGGTTCGGCGCGAAGCCGCCCTCGTCGCCCAGGCCGGTGGAGAGGCCCTTGGCCTTCAGCACCGACTTCAGCGCGTGGTAGACCTCCGCGCCCATCCGCAACGCCTCGCGGAAGGTCGGCGCGCCGATCGGGGCGATCATGAACTCCTGGATGTCGACGTTGGAGTCCGCGTGGGCGCCACCGTTGAGGATGTTCATCATCGGGACCGGCAGCAGGTGGGCGTTCGGGCCGCCGACGTACCGGTAGAGCGGGAGGTCCGCGGAGTCGGCGGCGGCACGCGCCACGGCGAGCGAGACACCGAGGATCGCGTTCGCGCCGACCTTGCCCTTGTTGGGGGTGCCGTCGGCCTCGAGCATGGTCTGGTCGATGAGCCGCTGGTCGGCGGCGTCGAGGCCCTCGATGGCCGGGCCGAGGGCCTGGATCACGCCGGTGACGGCCTGCTGCACGCCCTTGCCGGCGTACCGGTCGCCGCCGTCACGCAGCTCGACCGCCTCGAAGGCGCCGGTGGAGGCGCCGCTGGGCACCGCCGCCCGCGCGAAGGATCCGTCGTCGAGGAGGACCTCCACCTCGACAGTGGGGTTGCCGCGCGAGTCGAGGATCTCGCGGGCGCCGACGGCTTCGATGGCTGCCACTTCTCTTGTGCCTTCCGGTGCGGGGAACGTCGCACGCCAGCCTAGTGCTCCCGGGGCCCGCGTCCGGGAAGCGACCACCGCGCGTTCACCGGCGGGGTAACTTACCGACGAGTCACCCCTGCGAGGAGCTGCTGTGCACGACCTGCTCGACCCGATGAAGAACCCGGTCACCTACGCGGTGCCGTTCTTCTTCCTCACCATCGCCATCGAGCTGGCCGCCCTGAAGTGGCTGGACCACGACGACCCGGTCAGCGGCCGCGAGCCGACCGGCTACGAACGCCGTGACGCCCGGACGTCGATCTCGATGGGCGCCATCTCGCTCTTCTTCACGCTGGCCTTCAAGATCGGCTCGTTCGTCGTCTACTCGCTGGTCTTCGTCCACCTCGCGCCCCTCGAGCTGCCCACCGACGCGTGGTGGTACTGGCCGGCGGTGATCCTCGCCGTCGACCTCGGCTACTACGGCTCGCACCGGTTCGTGCACCGGGTCAACATCGGCTGGGCGGGCCACCAGGCCCACCACTCCAGCGAGTACATGAACTTCGGCACCGCGCTGCGGCAGAAGTGGAACCCCTGGTTCGAGTTCTTCTTCTGGCTGCCGCTGCCGTTCCTGGGCTTCGCCCCGTGGACGATCTACGTCGCGTTCGGCTTCAACCTGATCTACCAGTTCTTCGTGCACACCGAGACGATCGGGAAGCTGCCGCGGCCGATCGAGTTCGTGTTCAACACCCCGTCGCACCACCGGGTGCACCACGGCTCGGACCCGGAGTACCTCGACAAGAACTACGGCGGGATCCTCATCATCTGGGACCGGCTGTTCGGCTCCTTCCAGCCCGAGCTGCACCGGCCGACGTACGGACTGACGAAGAAGGTCGAGACCTACAACCTCCTCACGCTGCAGTACGGCGACTACGCGCAGATCACCCGCGACGTGCGGAGGGCCCGGTCCTGGCGCGAGCGGGCGGGCTACCTCTTCGGCCCGCCGGGCTGGACGCCGGAGCCGGTCGAGCACGCGGAGCAGGCAGAGCCGGCCGGGGCGGGCAGCCAGGGCTGACCGGGGAAGGAGCCGGGCTCAGGCGTCGAGGCCGAGCTCGCCCATCCGCTCCATGTGCCGCTCGGTGAGCCGGGTGAACATCCGGCCCATCGCGGCCAGGTCGAGGCCGGGGCGGTCGACCCCGCCGGAGAGCAGCGCGGTGAGCGCGTCGCGGTCGGCGGCGACCCGCTGGGCCTGGGTGAGCGCCTCCCCCATCAGCCGGCGCCCCCACAGGGCGAGCCGGCCGTGCAGGCGGTGGTCCTCGGCGATGGCCGCGCGCACCCGGTCGACGACGAACGCGGCGTGGGTGCCGGTCTCCATCGAGGTGATGACCAGGTCGCGGGTGGCCGGGTCGAGGTAGGCCGCGATCTCGCGGTAGAAGTCGTTGGCCAGCCCGTCGCCGACGTAGGCCTTGACGAGGCCCTCGTACCAGTCGGCGGGGGCGGTGTGGCGGTGGAACTCGTCGAGCGGCTCGCGGAAGGGCTCCATCGCCACGAACGGGTCGGCGCCGAGCTCGCGGATCCGGTCGGACAGCGCGTGCACCTTGGTGAGCTCGGTGCTCGCCATCGTCGCGAGGTCGACCTTGTCGGCCAGCGTGGGCGCCAGCTTGGCGTCCTCGGCAAGGCGCTCGAAGGCGGAGATCTCGCCGTACGCGATGACCCCGAGCAGGTCGACGACGGCCTCGCGGTAGGCCGGGTCGGCGTCGGCGGAGGACAGCGTCGCGTCGGCAGATTCAGCCATGGGAGCAGGCTACAAGTACACTGGAGGTCGGCGAGAGCCAGTCCGATCCCCCGATCCGGACCGGCACCGCCCGGGCACCCGCCCACGTATGTGCGCGGCTGAGTGTGAATCGGCCGCTTTGACTCTGGCGCCTGCCACCCCGGCCGACGACACTCACGAAAGCGAACAGAACACTGACTTCCAACGACATCACCGCTGCGTCCACCGAGCCCACCGAGACCGTGGAGACCACGGACCCGGCCGTGAAGCCCACCTTCCGCGACCTCGGTGTGATGCCGCAGATCTGCGACGCGCTCGACCGCGCCGGGATCACCCACCCGTTCGCCATCCAGGAGATGACCCTCTCCGTGGCGCTCATGGGCACCGACCTCATCGGCCAGGCCCGCACGGGCACCGGCAAGACCCTCGCCTTCGGCATCCCGGTCATCCAGCGCAGCATCGCGCCGACCGACCCCGACTACGCCGAGATCCCCGAGGGCAAGCCGCAGGCGCTCATCGTGGCCCCGACCCGCGAGCTCGCGCTCCAGGTCTCCAGCGACCTCCACCTCGCCTCGGCCGACCGCGGCCTGCGCGTTCTGACCGTGTACGGCGGCGTGGGCTACGAGCCGCAGATCGAGGCCCTCGAGACGGGCGTGGACATCGTGGTCGGCACCCCCGGCCGCCTGATCGACCTCGCGAACCGCCGCGTCCTCGACCTCTCCCACGTGCACGCCCTCGTGCTCGACGAGGCCGACGAGATGCTGGACCTCGGCTTCCTCCCCGACGTGGAGAAGTTGCTCCGGCTCACCCCCGAGACCCGCCAGACCATGCTGTTCTCGGCCACCATGCCCTCGGCGATCGTCGCGCTGGCCCGCATCCACATGCGCCACCCGATGAACATCCGCGCCGAGTCGTCGTACGAGAACGCGACGGTGCCCGCCACCGCGCAGTTCATCTACCTCGCCCACGACCTCGACAAGCCGGAGATCATCGGCCGGGTGCTGCAGGCCGAGGACGCCGGCAAGGTCGTCATCTTCACCCGCACCAAGCGCCAGGCCCAGCGCGTCGCCGACGACCTCGTCGAGCGTGGCTTCAAGGCCAGCCCGCTGCACGGCGACATGGCGCAGGTGGCGCGCGAGAAGGCGCTGACGAAGTTCCGCGAGGACAAGATCCAGGTCCTCGTCGCGACCGACGTCGCGGCCCGCGGCATCGACGTCGCCGGCGTCAGCCACGTCATCAACTACACCTGCCCCGAGGACGACAAGACCTACGTCCACCGGATCGGCCGCACCGGCCGCGCCGGCGCGTCGGGCATCGCGATCACGCTGGTCGACGCGACCGACGTGCACCGCTGGAAGATGATCAACAAGGCGCTGGACCTGCCGTTCGACGAGCCGGTCGAGACCTACTCCACCTCCGAGCACCTCTACCACGACCAGGGCATCGCGCCGGGCACGAAGGGGCGCATCGCTCCCCCGGCCCCGCCGGCTCCCCGTGGCGACCGCGGTGACCGTGGAGACCGTGGCGAGCGTTCCGGTGACCGCGAGCGTCGCTCCGGCGGCGAGCGCAACCGCAACCGGACGCGCACCCGGACCCGCACCCGCGGCGGCCAGCCGGTCGAGGGTTCGACCGAGGGCAGCGGCACGACCGAGGCGAAGGACGGCGGCTCCGAGCGACCCGCCGGCGCCAGCAGCAACCGTCGCCGTCGTCGCCGCAGCAGCGGTGGCGGCCAGGGCGGCCAGCAGCAGGCCCAGCAGCAGGCCCAGGGTGGTCAGGAGCAGGGCGGCTCCGCGGAGACGCAGTCGGCCTCGGCCTGACCTCCGGTCCTCCGGGACCACGAACAGCTGACCGCCCGGGGCTCCGGCCCCGGGCGGTCGTGTTTTTCCGGGTGCCGGGTCTGCCGGGTCAGGTCAGGGTCAGGCGGTGACGACGACCGTCGTACCGACCGGGGCGAAGTCCCAGAGCGCGATCGCGTCGCGGCGCGCCTGGCGGATGCAGCCGTGCGACTGCGGCGTGCCGAGCTCGGCGCGGGTCTGCACCGGCTTCCCGTCGTCGACCGGGATCGTGTGGAAGCCGATCGCCGCGCCGCCGGTGCCGTGGGTGAACCGCACGAAGTACTCCATCGTCCCGGAGTCGTCGATGCCGATCGCGTGGCGGCTGCGGGAGAACACCTCGTAGGTGCCCTCGAAGAGGTTGTCGGTCAGGCTGCCCGAGACGAGGTAGGTGCGCACGACCTTGCCGGCGTCGTCGACCAGCCACACCCGCTGCTGGCCCTCGCTGAACACGATGCGGCGGCCCTCGCCGGAGTCCGGCGGCAGGCTGGTCGTCCCGGACACCGCGGCGACGCGGGTGCCGTCGACGTCGACGAGCGCGCGGCTCGGCGTCGGCTTGCGGGTCTCCTCCGAGCGCGCGGAGGTGCCCGCGNNCCGCCACGGCGGTCACGGACAGGGCAGCACCGAACGCGGTGATCCGGCCGTAGCGCGGGCGGGTCCTGCTGGCCCTGCGCTTGCCGGCGACCGGCGCCTTGTGCCGCCCCTGCCGCGGGGCCCGGTGTGCACCCATCGGTCAGCGGGCCGCCCGGGCGAGGAGGGTGCCGGCGACCTCGCGGTAGGCCTGCGCGCCCTTGCTGGAGCGGCTCGTCGCGAGGATCGAGCGTCCGGCAGCCGGCGCCTCGGCGAACTTGATGGTCTTCGGGATCGGCGGCTCGACGACCTCGAGGTCGTAGGTCTCGGAGATCGTGTCGAGCACCGCGCGTGCGTGGTTGGTCCGGCCGTCGTACAGGGTCGGCAGCACGCCCCAGACCTCGAGGTCGCGGTTGGTGAAGCGCCGCACGTCGTGGACGGTGTCGAGCAGCTGGCCGACGCCGCGGTGCGACAGCGTCTCGCACTGCAGCGGGACCAGCACGCCGGTGGCGGCGGTGAGTGCGGCGACGGTCAGCACGCCGAGCGAGGGCGGGCAGTCGAGCAGCACCCAGTCGTAGTGCTTGCCGGCCGCGGCCAGGTCCTCCATGACCCCGCGCAGGACGTGCTCGCGGCCGGTGCGGGTGAGCAGGTCGGCCTCGGCGCGGGCGAGCTCGATGGTCGCCGGCAGCAGGTCGACGCCGTCGTCGGTGGAGATGATGACCTCGTCGACCGCGGTGCCCTTGGTGAGCACGTGGTGGACCGACAGCTCCAGGTCCTCGGGGTCGATGCCCAGCGAGAAGGTCAGGCACGCCTGCGGGTCGAGGTCGACCAGCAGGACCGACTGGTCGCGCTCGGCGAGCGCCGCACCGATCGACGCCACGGACGTCGTCTTGGCGACGCCGCCCTTCTGGTTGGCGACAGCCAGGACGGTGGTGCCGGGAGCCTTCGCGTTCATCGAGGACATCATGCCGGACGCCGCGCCGCCGCGGGCAGACGCCTCCGAACTCCGGTGGTGTTGACTTGGCCCATGCCGACCGCCCTCGTCACCGGCGCCACCGCCGGCATCGGACTCGAGTTCGCCCGCCAGCTCGCCGGCCGCGGCCACGACGTGGTCCTCGTCGCCCGCGACTCCGCCCGGCTGGAGGCGGTCGCGAAGGAGCTGCGCTCGACGTACGGCGTCGAGGCCGAGACCCTGTCGGCGGACCTCACCGACCTCGGGCAGCTCGCGACGGTCGAGGCCCGCCTCGCCGACCGCGGCCGGCCGGTCGACCTGCTGGTCAACAACGCCGGCTTCGGGCTCAAGGAACGCTTCCTCGACAACCCGGTCGACGTCGAGCAGGCCCAGCAGGACGTGCTCGTGCGGGCCGTGCTGCGGCTGACCCACGCCGCCCTCGGCGGGATGGTCGAGCGGCACCACGGCGGCGTCATCAACGTCTCCAGCGTCGCGGCGTACCTCCCCCGCGGCACCTACAGCGCCGCCAAGGCGTGGGTGAACTCGTTCAGCCAGTGGGCGCACGCCGAGTACCGCCGCGAGGGGGTCACCGTGATGGCGCTGTGCCCCGGCTTCGTGCGCACCGAGTTCCACGAGCGGCTCGGTGTCGACCGCGACTCCTCCGCCCCGCGGCCCCTCTGGCTCGACCCGGACCAGCTCGTCCGCGAGGCGCTGGCCGACTTCGACCGCGGCCGCGCGATCTCGATCCCCTCCAAGCGCTACAAGGCGATCGTCGGCGTCACCCGCCTCGTCCCCCGCTCCGCCCTCCAGGGCCTGCAGTCCCTCGGCCGCAAGTAACCCGTCGAGACGTCACTTCTGGCTCGTCGAGACGTCACTTGGGGCGGGTTGAGTGGTCACCTGTGGCGGGTTGAGTGGTCACCTGTGACGTGTTGAAGCGTCACCAACGGCCCGTCGAGTGGTCAGGCGCGTACGTCGGCGCGTCGTGACCACTCAACGGGCCTCATCTGACCAGTCGACCAGCCGGAAGTGACGTCTCGACCTGCCACAACTGACCACTCAACGAGCCAGAAGTGACGTCTCGACGAGTGGGGTGGCGCGGGGAGGGGCGGTCAGCCCTCGCCGGCGATGAAGGCGCGGACGGCGTCGGCGACGAGCTGGACGGCGATGGCGGAGAGCAGGAGGCCGGCGATGCGGGTGACGAGCAGGACGCCGCTCTCGCGGATCAGGCGCAGGATCGGCAGCGAGTAGCGCATCGCGGCCCACAGGGCGATGTGGACGAGGACGATGCCGATGGCGACCGACAGGCCGCTGCCCCAGTCGTCGATCTGCTTGACGAAGAGCATGACGGCGACGATCGCGCCGGGCCCGGCGAGCAGCGGGGTGCCGAGCGGGACCATCGCGATGTTGGCGTCGCCGCTGGCGGCGTACTCCTCCTCCTTGCCGGTCAGCAGCTCGAGCGCGATGAGCAGCAGCAGGAGGCCACCGGCGCACTGCAGCGCGGGCAGCGAGATGTGCAGGTAGTCGAGGATCTTCTGGCCGAAGAAGGCGAACATCGTGATGACCAGGAAGGACACCGCGACCGCCTGCCACGCCGCGCGCCGGGCCGTCGCGGGGGCGCGACCGGCGGTGAGCGACAGGAAGATCGGGACGGTGCCGACCGGGTCCATGATGACGAAGAGGGTCACGAAGACCTCGACGAGCAGCACGTGCTCGATCACGTCAGTTCTGCCTTTCCGATGAGAGTGGTGGGTGAGCCGAGGGACGCGGCGAGGTCGAGGATGCGCGCCAGCTGGTCCGGTGCGGTGGTCTCGCAGCCGAGGTCGTGCCCGGTCTTGCCGGTGCCGTGGTGGTCGCTGGAGCCGGTGACGACCAGGTCGAGCCGCTGCGCGATGGCGCGCAGCCGGTCGCGGGTCCCCGGGTCGTGGTCGAGGTGGTCGACCTCGATCCCGGCCAGGCCCTGGTCCCGGAGCCCGGCGATGGCCCGCTCGTCGAGCACGTGCGCCGAGCCGCGGCCCCACGGGTGCGCGAGGACGGGCACCCCGCCGGCCGCGCGTACGACGGACAGCATCGCGGGCAGCTCGGGCGCGTAGCGGTCCACGAAGGCCGGTCCGCCGTCGGAGAGGTACTCCGCGAAGGCCTGGTCGCGGTCGCGCACGACGCCGAGGCGCACGAGCAGGTCGGCCACGTGGGGCCGTCCGGTGACCTCGCTGTCGCCGGCGGAGGCGGCCAGCGCCTCCTCGGTGGCCGGGATGCCGAGCTCGCGCAGGCGGGCGAGCATCGTGGGCACGCGGTCCTCGCGGCCGCGGACGATGCGGGACAGCTCCTCCTGGAGCGCCGCGTCGCCGGCGTCGGGCAGGTAGGCGAGCAGGTGCACACCGGCACCGCGGAAGCGGGTGCTCACCTCGATGCCGCGGACCAGCGCGACGCCGGCCTCGACGGCCGCGGCGGCGGCCTCGTCCCACCCGAGGGTGGTGTCGTGGTCGGTGATGGCGACGACCTGCAGCCCCGCGGCCGCGGCAGCGTGCACGAGGTCGCGTGGGGACGCGGTGCCGTCGCTGACGCGCGAGTGGGTGTGGAGGTCGATCGTCACCAGACGAGGTTAGTGCCGCAGATTGTCTGACAACGATCCGTCGACGCGGTGAGCGTCGTCACCCTCCGCGAGCTCACCAGGGCGGTGCGGCGCCGCCGAAGGGCAGCGCGACCAGGCCCGGTCCGGTGGCGGACACGTCGCGCAGGATCCAGTCATCGCGCAGCAGCAGGATCGCCGACGCCGGCCGCAGCACGAGCCACAGCCAGCGCCCGCCAGCCTCCCCGGCGAGCACGGAGCGGTCCCACTCCCCCGGCATCGCGCTGACCGACACCGGCCACAGCCCGACCGGCCGCTGGTCGACGCGCACCCGCACCGGGGCAGGCCCCTCACCGACCTCGTGGCCGGGGTCGAGCCGCCCAGTGCCGTCGCCGGCCAGCCCCGCGACGCGCGCGCCGAAGCCGGTGCCCGGCTCCTCGCTGACGACCATCACGTCGACCGGGCCGTCGAGCTGGCTGGCCCCGGAGACGCAGGTCATCGTCGCGCGCGCCTCGCCGCCCTTGGTGGCGACGGCCGCGAAGTCGCTGACGGTCCAGCCCGGGCCGAGCGGCCACGGCAGGTAGGTCGGGAACGCGACCAGCCGCTGCAGGTGGGCGGCGAAGGCGTCGTACGACGCGGCGGCGGGCCGCCAGAGGGGGGCGACGACCCCGTGCTCGGGGCAGGACCACTGGCCGTCCCCGACCTCCGCGACCGGCGCAGGGCAGCGCGGGCACTCGACCCGCACGTCGCCGCCCGACTGCTCGCTCGACATGTCCGCAACCGTGCTGCGCACGGACGGGTTCGTCAAGTACCGCGGCCGCGTGCCGCGACCGCTAGGAGTTCCAGCGCAGCAGGACGGGGGTCTCCCGCTCGTGCCCGAGCACCGACACCGTGGAGGTGTCGAGCCGGAACAGCCGGCCCTCCGAGGCCGGCAGGCCGAGCCAGCGCGCCGTCAGTGCCCGCAGCACGTGGCCGTGCGCGAAGACGAGGACCGGGCCGGACGCGGCACGGACCCGCTCCACCACCCGGTCGCAGCGCGCGGCCACCTCGTTGGCGGTCTCGCCGCCCGGTGCGGGGTGGGTCCAGATCGACCAGCCGGGCACGTCCTCGCGGATCTCGGCGGTGGTGCGTCCCTCGTAGTCGCCGTAGGACCACTCCACGAGGTCCGGCACGACCTCGGCGTCGGGGAAGCCGGCCAGCTCGGCGGTCCGTCGGGCCCGCTGACGCGGGCTGGTGAGCACCTCGGCGAAGGCCGACGCCGCAAGCCGGGCCGCGACCTCCTTCGCGCCGCGCTCGCCCTCGGGCAGGAGCGGCAGGTCGGTGGCGGAGGTGTGCCGGCCGGACACGCTCCACTCGGTGGCGCCGTGGCGGACGAGGGTCACGGTGTCGGCCATGGCCCCATCCTGCCAGTCACCGGCGCACCGGCCCGGTGCGTGGCAGGATCCCGGCATGCCTGTCGCCGGGACGCCGCTCGCCCGCCGCCGCCTGGCCGTCGCCGCTGCCTTTGCGACCCAGGGCTTCGTGTTCATCGGCCTCACCACGCGCCTGCCGGACATCAAGGACCGCTGGGACCTCGGTGAGCTCGGCGTCTCGGCCGTGCTGCTCGCGATCGTGCTGCTCGCCGGCGCCGGCTCGGTGGTGGCGGAGCGGCTGGCGCCGCGCACGTCCAGCGCCCGCCTCCTGCGCGCCGGGCTGGTGCTCATCGGCACCGGTGCGGCGGTGATGCTGGCTGCTCCGGCGTGGCCGGTGTTCCTCCTCGGCGTCGGCGTGTACGGCGTCGCGCTGGGTGTCGTGGACGCCTCGACGAACATGCAGGCGGTCGCCATCGAGCGCGCCTGGGGCCGCCCGATCCTGCCGAGCTTCCACGGCGGCTGGACCTTCGGCGGCCTGCTCGGCGCGGCGACGACTCTCGCCACCGCCGGGCTCCCGCTGGGGTGGACCGCCCTGGTCGGCGTGGTCGGGCTCCTGGCCGCGACCGCCGGCTTCCTGCCCCGCGCCGCCAGCGCCGCCGCCGACCACGCGCCCGAGGCGGACCTGCCCGGTGTCCCGTGGCGCCCGATCCTGCTGGTCGGCCTCGGCATGGTCGTCTTCTACATGGTCGACACCGCCTCGCAGACCTGGGGCGCGGTCTACGTCGACGAGGTGCTCGACGCACCCTCGCGCTGGGTCGCGCTGGCGACGCTGCCCTACCTGGTCGCGAGCCTGCTGGTGCGCCTGGCCGGCGACCACCTCGTCGAGCGGTACGGCGCCGTCGCGGTCCTGCGGGTCGGGGCGCTCGTGGCGTGCGTCGGGCTCCTCGTGGTGACCCTCGCCCCGACCTGGCCGGTCGCGGTCATCGGGTTCACCGTCGTCGGCACCGGCATCTCGGTGGTCGCCCCGCTGAGCTTCTCCGCAGCGGGCCGGATCGCCGGCGGGTCGGTCGAGCGCGTGGACGCGGTGATCGCCCGCTTCAACCAGTTCAACTACGTCGGCGGGCTGCTCGGCGCCGTGCTCACCGGCGTGGTCGGCCAGGACCAGCTGCGCCTGGGGTTCGTCGTGCCGATGCTGCTCGTGCTGGCGCTGCTGCCGCTGGCCCGGTGGTTCGCCGCGGCGAGCGCCGACGTCACCCCCGCAGGTACGACGTCAGCGCGTCCCTGAGGCCCCGACGACCCTCGTCCACGTCGACGTAGCCGCCGAGGTCGCCCTCGACGTACAGGCCGCGCAGCGCGCCCGGCAGCAGGTGCCGCACGCGCATCAGCTTGTCCGCCTCGATGCCCAGGCCCGCGAACGACCGCTCGCACAGGGCGGCCCACTCCTCGTCCCACCGGGCGATGGCGCGGGCCGTGCGCGGGTAGGCCTGCTCGAGCTGCTCGCGGCGGTGCGGCAGGTTGGCCCGCAGCTGGTAGAACGCCAGCGCGCTGGGCTGCTGCACCGCGAACCACATCAGGTCGACGACCGCCTCCACCCGCCCGGCGACGGTCGGCTGGTTCGGCACCGGAAGGCCGCTGAGGCCGGTCTGCCCGGCGATGTGGTCCAGCACCGCGGCCCACAGTCCGTCGGCGTCGCCGAACTGGTGATGGATGGTCCCCCAGGTGGCGCCCGCGCGCCGGGCGACCGCGTTGGCGCTGACCGCGTCGGGGCCGCCCTCGGCCAGGCATTGGACGGCCTCGCGCAGCAGCAGCTGCCTGGTCTCGCGACCACGACGGTTGAGCCGGGTGCCCTTGGCGCTCAGCGCCGTGGGGAGTGCGGTGGTCGAGAGCTCCACGTGGCTGGACTCAGCCGCGCAGCGTGGGCCGGCACAGGCGGCACACGGTGAGGTGCGCGCCGCCGTCACCGACGGGGGCCAGGTCGTCGCGGTGGGAGATGAGCGAGCAGTCGCGGCGGTGCACGACCGAGCCGCCGCCGGCGGTCACCGGCACCGCGCCGAGGTCGGCGCCGTGCACGTCGGTGGCGCTGCTGCTCGCGCTCACCTCGGCGAGCAGGAGCAGGGTGTCGGCCAGCCGCCTGGACGACTCGCGCCCGTCCGCGGCGATCCGCGCCAGCCACGCCCCGAAGTAGAGGAAGCCGCCGCAGAAGGTGAGCCCGAGCCCGAGCAGGCCGCCGGAGACGAGGTAGGACAGCTGGTCGTACTGGTAGGGCGTGTTCGCGGCGCCGTACCAGCCGAGCACGATGACCACGAGGCCGAGCGGCAGCAGGATCGCGCCGACCCAGAACAGCACGACCTGGAGCAGCGCCGCGTTGTCGTTCTTCAGGGGCGCGATGCCCGAGCGGGACTGCCCGGCCCGCGGCAGGGCGCCGAGCGTGCCGGTGCGCGCACCGCTGGCGGGGGCCGCACCGGTGGTGGAGGACGAGACGGTCATGGCTCAGGCCTTTCTGAGGTCGGGGAGGCCGGTTTCGAGGCCGTGGGCACAGGGGGCGCCGGCACCCAGCGCGGCGGCGCCGAGGCGCCGGAACCAGCTGCCCGCGACGGCCGCGACGGCGAACGCGACGAGCAGCAGCATCCCGGGGATGGAGAACAGCTCCGGCAGGCCCGCGCTGGCCGGGGCCGCGTCGACGAGGTCGGTGACCGGGGCGTCGGAGGGTGCAGCCGGGGTCGCACCGGTCGGCGCGGGCGCACCCGCAGCCGGGGGTACGCCGACCGAGCCGGCCGCCGGGGCACCGCCGGACGGCGCCTCGCCGGACGCGGGCGGCGCCTGGCCGCCCCCGGTGACCGGCGGGATCGGTGCCGCCTCGATCGCGGGCACGGTGTCGACGCTGGCCCGGGCGGCGCCGATGGTGACCACGATCCGCGGCGACAGCGTCGACAGGCCGGACACGACGCCCTTGACCGGGCCGGCCTCGGCCGGGATCAGCTCGGCGAGGACGTTGAACGGCAGCGCCTTGAGCAGCGGGGCCAGCAGCTTGAGGTCGATGGTGATCCGGAGGCCGTCGTAGGCGCTCTGGGCGGCGTCGCCGTCGACGGTGCGGCCGGGCTTCGGGACCTCGAAGGTGATGCCGAGCTGCTCGAGCGCCTTGGCCGGCAGGTCCTGCAGCCCGGGGATCGGCATGGTCTTGCCGCTGACGATCGCGCCGTCGGGCCCGATGCCGAACTCCTGGCCGGCGATGGACATCTTGCCCCACACCGCCTTGCCGGTGGCCTTGCCCTTCGCGCCGTCGGTGGTGGCGCGGGCGACGGTCTCGACGCCGCCGAGGGTCACCAGGCCGCCGAGGAGGCGCACCTCGCCGAGCAGGGAGCGGGAGACGGCGGTGACCGGCCCCTTGGTGGCGTCCATCTTGCTGACCGACACGTAGCCGTCGACGTCGACGAGGGCGCCGAGCGGGTTGAGCGGTGCGGCCGCCACCTTCTTCTGGCCGGTCAGGCCGCCGAGCAGGCCCTGGAGGCCCTCGGTGAGGCCGCTGAGCGGGTTGGCGGCGCCGCCCTTGCCGTCCTCCTCGGTGTCGGGACCGAGAACCGCGCCGTCGGGCGAGAACCCGGTCTCGGCGATCGCCGTGTGCTCACCCGACGTGGTCTGCTGGATCGCGCCGGGGATCGTCGCGTCCTTCGCGGTCGGGGTGTCGCTGGGGTAGCGGGAGTTCACCTGGAACTGGTAGCCGTTGGCGGTGAGCGGGGTCTCCGGGAGGCCGAGCTGCTCGGCGAAGGTCTTCAGGCCCTCGCCGACCGGGTCGCCGGGCCAGAACAGGCTGGACCGCCCGCTCCACTCCCCCGAGTCGGCCTTCACCTTGCTGTAGCCCATGAGCAGCTCCAGCTGGGCGATGCCGGCGTCGGTCGGGATCGGCAGTGCAGGCTCGAAGACCTCGACGCGGACCGGGCTCGACCACGCCGTGGCCGTGTAGCCGCCGTACGACACCTCCCGCTCGTCGGCCGCCTGCGCGGGCGTCCCGCTCAGCGTGCCGCTGGTGAGGGGCAGGGTCGAGGCGAGGATGCCGCCGGTGACGAGCAGCCGTGCCCGGCGGCGCGGCTGCCGGGACGGCCGGGGTGCGGTGCGGGTCATGCTGCCCCTCCCAGGATGACGTCGGCCATGGTGTCGAGGACCTCCCCGGGCTCACCCGTGGCCACGATGCGGCCGCCGGACATGACGGCCGCGTAGTCGGAGACCCGCAGCGCGGTGCGGGCGAACTGCTCGATGCAGAGGATGGAGACACCGGACTCGGCGATGCGCGCCACGGTGTCGTAGAGCTCCTCGACGATGAGCGGCGCGAGGCCCATCGAGAGCTCGTCGAGGAGCAGCAGCGCCGGGTCGGAGGCCAGCGCCCGCGACATGGCCAGCATCTGCTGCTCGCCGCCGGACATGGTGCCGGCGAGCTGGTGGCGCCGCTCGTGCAGGCGCGGGAAGTAGGCGTAGGCGGTCTCCATGATGGCGCCGGCCGGCACGCCGGCGTACGACATCAGGCGGAGGTTCTCCTCGACGGTGAGGTTCGGGAACACCGAGCGTCCCTCCGGCACCGTGCACAGCCCGACCCGGGCGAGGTCCTCCGGACCGGTGCCCCGCGAGCCGGGGCGCACGTGCACGCCGGCCAGGTGGATGTCGCCGGAGGTGGGCTGCTTCTGGCCGCTGATGACCTTGACCAGGGTGGACTTGCCGGCACCGTTCGGGCCGAGCAGCGCCATCACCGCGCCCTTCGGGACCTTGAGGTCGACGCCGCGCAGGACCTCGATCCGCCCGTAGGCGGCGTGGAGGTCGACGACGTCGAGGATCGGCACGCTCACGACTGGACCTCCGGCTCCACGATCGCGGTCAGGTCGAGCTCGGCGGTGTGGTCGTCGCCGTCGGCGTAGCCGAGGTAGGCGCGCTGCACCGCCGGGTCGTTGCGGATCGCGGCCGGCGGACCGGACGCGATGATCTGGCCGAAGTCGAGGACGTGGATGTCGTCGCAGACGGCCATCACCAGGTCCATGTCGTGCTCGACCATGAGGATCGCGACGCCCTGCCGGGCGAGGTCCTTCAGCAGCTCCCCGAAGGCGTCGGTCTCGGTCTCGTCCAGGCCCGAGGACGGCTCGTCGAGCAGGAGCAGGTGCGGGTCGCAGGCGAGCGCACGGGCGAGCTCGAGCAGGCGCGCCGTACCGGTCGGGATGGCGTCGGCGCGCTCGTCGGCGTACTCACGGATGCCGACCCGGTCGAGCAGGATGTCGATCTCGAGGTTGCCCTTGCTCGTCGCCCGGGCCGCCGGGACGGCGGTGCGGGCCCAGGCCAGCGGACCGCCGCGGATGTCGCGGGCGACGCGGACGTTGTCGCGCACCGTGAGCGAGCCGAAGGCCTCGAGCCGCTGGAAGGTCCGGCCGATGCCGTGCTTCGCGCGCTTGTGGACCGGCCAGCGGGTGACGTCGCGGTCGCGGTAGCGGACCCGCCCCGACGTCGGCTTCTGCAGGCCGGTGATCACGTTGAAGCAGGTGGTCTTCCCGGCACCGTTCGGCCCGATCAGGCCGGTGATCTGTCCGCTGTCCGCGGTGAAGGTCGCGCGGTTGACCGCGGTCACACCGCCGAACTTCACGACGACGTCGTCGACCTCGAGCAGCGCCATCTCAGGCCACCCCCTTGGGCTCGTCGATCATCGTCTCGATGACCGTGTCGATGGAGTGTGCCGGTTCGGGCCGGCTGGGCTTCAGCAGGCCCTCCATCCGCTCACGCAGCTTCGCCTCCCAGCCGGGCAGGACGCGGGAGCTGCCGAGGCGTCCGAGCCGGAAGAGGTGGTTGGCGATGCCGTTGGGGTCGCGGCCGAGGAGCACCGCGCCGAACCCGAGGACGGCGAAGAGCAGCCCGGCGAGCTCCGGCGACGACTGCCACACCGGCAGCAGCATCAGGGCGGTGCCGCCGAGCAGTGCGCCGGTCACCGAGGTGACGCCGAAGACGACGGCGAGCAGCAGCACCAGCAGCGACTGGAAGTAGAGGAAGTCCGCCGCACCGACGGTGCCGCGCAGGCCCGCGAAGAGGGCACCGGCGACCCCGGCCATGCCGGCCGACAGCGAGAACAGGCCGACGCGGAACCAGCGCAGGTCCAGGCCCAGCGTGCCGCAGCCGGACGGGCTGTCACGGGACGCGATGAGGATCCGGCCCAGCGGACCGCGCCGCAGCCACAGCAGGAACAGGCCCATCACCACGAACGCGAGGACCATGAACCAGACGTAGGAGGTGTCGCTGCCGATCTGCACGCCGAGGATCGACAGCCGCTCGGTGGCGAGCGTCCCGTTGAACTTGAAGGCGTAGTCGGCCTGGAAGATCATCTTGTCCATCAGCACGGCGAACGCCATCGTCGACAGGGCCAGGTAGAGCCCGGTCAGGCGCAGCACCGGGAGCGCGACCAGCGCACCGACGCCCGCGGCGACCAGTGCCGAGAGGGCGAGGCCGACGAGGTTCGGCTGGTCGAGCTTGGCGTAGGCGAGGGCACCCACGCCGGCGAAGGTGAACTGCGCGAGCGAGACGTGGCCGCCGTACCCGGTCAGCAGGACCAGGGAGAGCATGACCATGGCGTACGTCGCGGCGATGCCGATGAGCAGCACGTCGGCGCGCGAGACGACGGCGATCAGCAGGAAGGCGAACCCCAGCAGGACGGCGCCGGAGCCCAGGCTCTTGCGCAGGTTCGGCACGGGTGCGGCGACGATGCCCTTGACCTGCCCGATGCGCAGCTGCGTCTGCGGCATCGCCACGACGACGGCGAACAGGAAGAGCGCCGGGATGACCGGGCGGATGGTCGACCAGAAGCCGTCGGTCGGCAGGTAGGCGACGGCCCACGCCTCGAGGATGCCCAGGCCCATCGCGCCGGCGAAGGTCAGCGGGAGGCTCTTGAGCCGGCCGAGCATGGCGGCTGCGTAGGCGTTGATGACCAGCAGGGTGAGCGCGTAGTAGTCGAGGCCGACGGCCGGGGTGAGCAGGATGCCGCCCAGCGCGGCCAGCGACATGCCGATCGCCCAGGCGATCGCAGCGACGGTGTCCGGCTTGCCGCCGAACAGGCGCAGCAGCTCGGGGTTGTCGACCGAGGCCCGCATCGCGGTGCCGGTGCGGGTGCGGTTGAGCAGAACGTAGAGCCCGCCCGCCACCACGATCGAGCAGATGATGGTGACGACCTGGTGCGCGGTGATGTAGGTGTCACCGAGCTTCCACCCGGTCTCGGCGTAGAACGGCAGCAGCACCCGCGGCTCGGGCGGCCAGATGTACTGCGCGACGCCGATGAGGCCGACGAGCAGGCCGACGGTGACCACGAGGGCGACCGACACCGGGCCCTCCCCCAGCCCGCGGGTCACGAACCGCTGGATGAACCAGCCGATCGCGGGCGCGACCACGCCCAGGACGAGGAACAGCGAGAGCAGGGTCGGCAGGCCCTGCCGCTGGGTGAAGTCCCAGAAGGTGAACGCGAGCACCATGCCGAAGGCGCCGTGCGCGATGTTGAACACGCGCGTGGTGGCGTAGGTCAGCACCAGGCCGCTGGCGACGATCGCGTACGCCGCCCCGGTGAAGAGGCCGAGCAGGGTGAAGGCGAACAGGGAACCCATCGGTCAGACTCCTCAGCCGCCGACGCCGGAGTTCTGAACCGGCCCGCACATGTAGTTGCCGGGCGAGACCTGGCTCCACCGACCGCCCTTGACCTGGGTGATCTTCACGCACCCGGGCGTCTGCGCGCTGCCGACCGCCATCGCGGTGTGCGCCCCGTTGCCGGTCCAGCCGCTGGTCTTGCTGAGCGAGTCCACCAGCGAGGCACGGGTCAGCTTGCCGCCCAGCGCGATGGACTTCTCGACGAAGAGCCGCGTCGCCGACCAGGCGTAGAGGCCGTAGTAGTTCGGGATGGCGCCGGGCTTCACCTGCTGCAGCCAGCGCAGGTAGAGCTGGACCTCGGCGTTCCTGGTGTTCTCGAAGAAGTCGTTGGCCGACCAGACGTAGGTGCCCTCGGCGACGCCCCCGGCCTGGTCGAGGTAGCGCTTGTCGTAGATGGTCGGGTCCTGGAAGAAGAAGTCGGGCTTGAAGCCCTGCTGCTGCATGGCCTGCTGCAGCTTGACCGTCATCTGGTAGGCGCCCATGTAGGTGACCGCCTTGACGCCCTTGTCCTTCATCTGCTGCACGTACGGCGCGTAGTTGAACTCCGCGACGTCGATGCCCTGCTCGTAGACGAAGTTCCAGCCCGCGCCCTTGCCGTAGGCCGCGGCGAGCGACTTGGCGTTGACCGGCGCGGCACCGGCGTTGACGTAGAGGACCGCGGCCTTCTTGACCGCCGCGGGGTACTTCTGGGCGAACCACTTCGCCCCGGCCATCGGGATCAGGTGGGTGGAGATGGCGTACGCCGCGAAGCAGGTCTTGCAGTTCTGGCGCTCCGGGCTCACGATCGCCGACCGGATGTCCGGCAGGCCGCAGGACTGCGCGGTGCCGGCACCGCCGGAGTCGAACGCGGACTGCGAACCGACGGCGGCGAAGGCCGACTCGCAGGCCTTGACGTAGGCCTGCTGGTCCGCGCCGGCGTCGGCGCGGCTGTCGAGGTTGACCAGGGACAGCTTGCGGCCGCAGATGCTGCTCGTCGAGTTGAAGTACTCGATGTAGGCGCGGGTCGCCTGCTGGGCCGACTCGAAGATGCCGGGCACCGGGCCGGAGATGTCGGAGATGTTCGCGAGGGTGATCGTCTTGTCGGTGATGCCGGTCTGGTTCTTGAAGCCGTCGCACGAGGCAGCCTTGACGCCGCCGGTGGCCGAGCCACCGCCCCCGCCGCCGGAGCCGCCCGAGCCACCGCTGTCGCCGCCCGAGCCCGAGCCCGAGCCCGAGCCCGATCCGGAGCCGGAGCCGGAGCCCGCGCCGGAGTCGCCGGTGCCGGCGTCACCGCCGGCCCCGACGTCGCCGCCCGCAGCGGGGTCACCGGCGGCGCCGCCGTCGACGAACTCACCGTCGACGACACCGTTGCCGCCGGAGCCGTTGGAGCCGCCGCCGGCCTGGGCGACCGTGTTCGGGTCGAGCCGGGAGCCGCAGGCGGCGAGGAGCAGGACGAGCAGCGACGCGCCGACCAGACGCGCGAGACGTACCAGAGACAAGACCCAAAACCCTTCGGGGAGCACTGCCGGGATCGAAAGTCTCGACGAGACCTCTATCAAACTAACGACAGCCTGTGACCCGGGTCACGCGACATGACCAAGGAATGAGAACACGTTTCACTTTTTACCCGCCGACCGCCCGTCCCCGGGGGGAACCGTGCGGGTCCGGGGGCCGTCACAGGCATCATGAAGCCCATGCAGATCCGACGCCTCGCCCTGCCCCTGCTCGCGACCACGCTGGCCCTCGGCGCGACCGCCTGCGGAGGGGGCGACGACACGGCGTCGGACCCGGCGGAGCGTCCGGCTGCGGGCACCACGACCGGTACGACGAGCGACGCACCGGACACGCAGCAGTGGCCGGCGTTCGCACCGACCGACTACACCTACCGCCTCGAGGTGGTGTGCTTCTGCCCGCTCACCGGCCCGGTCGAGGTGACGGTCGCCGACGGCGAGGTCGCCTCGGCGACGCGGCTGGAGAAGCCGGGCCGGGGCAAGCAGGCACCGGAGTTCGTCCGGTTGACCATCAACGACATCATCGACCGCGCGAACGACCCGAAGGTCCACGAGGCCGAGGTGACCTGGCCCGACGGCCAGGACCACCCCACGACCGTCGCGATCGACCAGATCGCGAAGGCCACCGACGACGAGGTGACCTACACGATCAGCGACGTGCGGGTCGGCCCCGTCAGCGGGGGATGAATGCCCAGTAGTCGATGTCGAGGAGCACGCCGGCGGCGTACTTCCCGTCCTCGCCGCGCAGCGTCATCGACTCGTCGCGGCCCTTGGTCGCCACCAGGCGCAGGCGCAGCGCACCGACGCTCGGGTGGGTCGTCTCCGCCTTGTCCAGCACCTCGGACCAGGCGTAGACGGTGTCGCCGGCGAACGCGGGCGAGGTGTGCGCACCGGCGTTGATCGCCGCGACCAGCTGGGCGTTGGCCAGGCCGTTGAAGGACAGGGCGCGGGCCATCGAGATGACGTGACCGCCGTAGATGAGCCGGTTGCCGTCGGGACGGGCCTCGACGTTGAAGTGCACCTTGGCGGTGTTCTGCCACAGCCGGGTGGCCTGCTGGTGCTCGGAGTCGGTCAGCGTGACGCCGTCGACGTGGTCGATCTTCTCGCCGACCTCGTAGTCGTCGAAGCGGTGCGGCTCGCCGGCGGCGGCGAAGTCGTAGCCGGAGAAGTCGAGGCCGGACGGGAGCACGAGGTCGGCGGCGGCGACGGCCGGGGCGAGCTCGGGGACGACGGTCTCCGGCGCCGGGGCGTCGACGTCGCGCTTGTGGACCATCACCCAGCGGGCCCACTCCAGGGCGACCTCGCCGCGCTGGTTGGTGGCGGTGGAGCGCACGTAGACCACGCCGCTCCTGCCGTTGGAGTTCTGCTTGAGGCCGATCACCTCGGACGTCGTGGAGAGCGTGTCACCGGGGACGACCGGCTGGTGGAAGCGGCACTCGGCGTAGCCGAGGTTGGCGACCGCGTTCAGCGAGATGTCCGGGACGGTCTTGCCGAAGGCGATGTGGAACGCGACCAGCTCCTCGACCGGGTGGGGGTCGAGGCCGACCGAGGCGGCGAAGGTCGCCGACGACGGCACGGCGAACCGGGTCGGGTAGAGCGAGCCGTACACGGCACGGTCACCCTCGGTCACGGTGCGCGGCGTCGCGTGGACGATGCGCTGGCCGACGGTGAAGTCCTCGAAGAAGTTCCCGGGGTTCGTCTTGGTCACGATCGCCCATTCTTCCGCCACCACGTCTTCTTGCCGTCACCGGCTCCAAGGCGTGAGAGGGCCTCGCCCACCGGGCCGGCGGGCTTGCAGACCCCGAAGAGGTCCTTGGGCTGCCCGGCCAGCCCGGCGAGCGCGGCGGCGAGCTGGTCGCGGCTCTCCAGCGGCTGCGGGACGTGGGTGCCACGGTCGGGGTCGACCTCGACCAGCAGGCCGAGCTCGCGCAGGGTGTCGAAGTCGTCCTGCGTGGTCGCCTCGAAGATCCGCATCAGGTAGCGCTCGCGCAGCTCGGGGGTGAGCGGCTTGCCGACCAGCGCCTGCACGGCGGCCTTGGTCCGCTCGCGCACCGGCCGGAGGCTGATCTGCGGTCCCGCAGCCAGCATCGCGCTCCACTTCCGCACGAAGTCCTCGCCCGAGTAGGACTCGTAGTGCAGCACGTTCAGCCCGGGCGCGGTGAAGTGCGGCACCTCCTCGCGCTGCTCGTCGACGGTGCGGTGGATGGTCAGCCAGCGGTCGAGCCGCGGCCGGGTGGCGGTCTTGCCCTCGACGTGGCCGTGGAAGTAGTGCCCGTTCGCGGGCTTGCCGATGACCCCGAGCACCTCCAGCAGCTGGAGGTCCGGCTCGTCGAGCAGCCGCTTGAACCAGGTCGGGCTGGCGTCCCACTGCGGGCGGCTGACCGCCTCCAGCGGCGCGAGCCGCACGGCGTCGTACGACGCGGGGACGGCGTCGATCGCGGCGCGGTCGATCTGGCAGATCTCGTCGGCGTCGACGTGGAAGAGCCAGTCGACGCCGGGGACGACGGTGAGCACCGCCTTGACCAGGTTGGCCGAGATCCGCTGCCGGTCGTTCAGGTCGGCCGGCCGGTCCCCCCACCAGGCCTCGTCGGCGACCACGTGGGTGACGTGCTCCTGGCCGGCGAGCCACGCCTCGACCTCGGGGTCGGGGGCGTCGAGCAGGACGACCATGTGGTCGACTCCCCCGGCGAGGTTGCCGCGCACGAAGCGCTGGACGTTGGCGAGCGTGTCCTTGACGGTGCTGACGGTCGCGATCACGCGGCGACACTACCGAGCACCGGCTGCCCACCGACGCACCGAGGCCCGCCGCGACCGCGGTGGTCGGGGCGGGCCTCGAGGAGCGGCAGGCTCGGCAGGTCAGAGGCGGTAGTCCTTGAGCAGGCTGCGGCCGATGATCATCTTCTGGATGTCGGAGGTGCCTTCACCGATGAGCATGAACTTGACCTCGCGCATCAGCCGCTCGATCTCGTACTCCTTGGAGTAGCCGTAGCCGCCGTGGATCCGGAAGGAGTCCTCGACGACCTCGTTGGCGTACTCGGAGGCGACCATCTTGGCCATGCCGGCCTCGACGTCCATGCGCTGTCCGGTGTCCTTGAGGCGGGCGGCGCGCACCATCATGTTGTGCGCGACCTCGACCTTGGTCGCCATCTCGGCGATGCGGAAGAGCACCGCCTGGTGGTCGGCGATCGGCTTGCCGAAGGTCTTGCGCTGCTGGGCGTAGGAGATACCGAGCTCGAAGCCACGCCAGGCCAGGCCGCAGGCGCGGGCCGCGACGTTGACGCGGCCGACCTCGACCCCGTCCATCATCTGGAAGAAGCCCTTGCCCGGCTCGCCACCGAGGATCTGGTCGGCGCCGATGCGGTGGTCCTCGAGGATGAGCTCGGTCGTCTCGACGCCCTTGTAGCCCATCTTCTCGATCTTGCCCGGCACGGTGACGCCCTGGGCGGTCTCGCCGAAGCCGGCTTCCTTCTCGACCAGGAAGGTGGTCATGTTCTTGTAGACCGAGTCGGCGCCCTCGTCGGTCTTGGTCAGCAGCGCGACCAGGGTGGAGGTGGCGCCGTTGGTCAGCCACATCTTCTGGCCCGTGATCGAGTACGACCCGTCGTCGAGCCTCGAGGCCTTGGTCGAGACCGCGGACACGTCCGAGCCCAGGCCCGGCTCCGACATGGAGAACGCTCCGCGCACCTCGCCGGTGGCCATCCGGGGCAGGTACTTCTGCTTCTGCTCCTCGGTGCCGTGCTGCATCAGCAGGTAGGCCACGATGAAGTGGGTGTTGATGACGCCGGAGACGCTCATCCAGCCGCGGGCGATCTCCTCGACCACCAGCGCGTAGGTCAGCAGGGACTCGCCCAGGCCGCCGAACTCCTCGGGGATGGTCAGGCCGAAGACGCCGAGCTCCTTGAGCCCGTCGATGATCTCCTGCGGGTAGGTGTCGGAGTGCTCGAGCTCCTGGGCTACCGGGATGATCTGCTCGTCCACGAAGACCCGGACGGCCTTGAGGATCTCGGACTGGACCTCGGAGAGACCCTCGGTCTGACAGAGCTTCGGCATCGCTTCCCTTTCGCTGGTGCTAGCGGCGTTCGCACTGTACCCGCGAGTAGGGTTCTCCCACCCCCTCGAACAGGGGACGAGACCGGGACCTGTGAGCGATGTCACCGGACCCCCGGGAGGTGGGCTCCGGGCGAGCGGTCAGGCGTCCCCGCGGGGGCGCCGCACCCGTCCGGCCCAGCGTCGGAGGCGGGCGGCCGCGGCCGCGCGTACGCCGCCGGCAGGCTCGCCGCTGCGCACCTGGAGCCGCTGCTCGCAGCGCTCCTCGACCACCTCGCCCAGCGCGCGCGTCGCGACCGCCAGCACCTCGGTGTCCGACGGGCCGGAGCTGTCGGCGAAGACGGACGGGTCGGGCACCAGGTCGGCCGGGTCGCCGACCACGTCGCAGCCGAGCTCGGCGAGCACGTCGATCGACTCCCGGGCGATCTCGCGGCACCACTCCTCGTGGGCGCGGCCGAGGCGGATCGGTGCGGAGCCGCCGCGGGCCAGGATGCCCATGGCGAGCCAGCGCTTGCCCACCTCGCCGTAGGGGACCCGGCGCCGGTAGCGCTGCGGGACCTGCGCGTTCACCCGGCGCAGCAGCTCGGCCTCCGCCTCGCCCAGCCCCGGGTTGCCCGGACCGGCCTTGGCCGGGTCCAGGGCGGCAGGGTCGACGCCGAGCACCGAGCAGTACCGCTCGAGCAGGGCCTCGCGCGGGCCGCCGGGGCCGGGGACCGTCACGACGTGGATCCGTTCGGCCGGCACCTCCGCCGCCCACCGGCGCAGCACGCCGGCCAGGTCGAGGCGGCGCCACACGTTGCCGGTCCGCTTCCCGGCGGAGCGCAACGCCGCGACGTACTCCTCCAGGGTGTCCTCACGACCGACCTTGAGCCCCTCCTGCCACAGCGAGGGGACCTGGCGGGCGATGTCGCGCGCTGTGACCACCACGTGCACCTCGTGCCCGGCGCACGCCTCGAGCAGCCGGCGGACCTGGCGCGGCGAGGCCGAGCCGAGGGTCTCGTGGCTGACCAGGGCGCTGGCGGTCCCGACCTCGGCGAGCTGCCCGGGGAGCATCTCGACCGAGCGACCCACCCGGGGTGAGTCGTGCGGGTCGATCCGGCCACGGACGTCGAGGGCGAGCCAGAAGGTCTGCAGCCGGCCCGGCGGCGTCATGGTGACGCCCTGGTCGCGCAGCTCCGGCTCGGAGGACCAGCACACGTTCTGCAGGTAGGAGGTGCCCGTCTTCTGCAGCCCGATGTGGAGGAATACCTTCGTCACGCCCCCATGTCTACCGGACCCGGGCTACTTGAACTGGACCCGGATCCCGTCCCGGATCCGGACGAAGTCCGCCCGCTCGACCGTGAACTCCCCGCGGGCCTCACGGCTGTTCATCGCGCCGTTGAGCGGCTGGTCGACCTGGATGCCGAGCAGCTTCACCCCGGCCGAGCTGGTGAACAGCACGGCGGTGGCGGGCAGGCCGGCAGCCTTCGAGTAGCTGCGCCGGATCATGAACGACGGCTTGCCCTTCGTCCCGCCGATCGCCTTCTGCAGCAGCTGCTCCTGCGTGGTGGCCTTCGCACTCCAGGAGACGACCCGCACCTTCACCCCGCGCTGGTGGGCAGCCACCAGGGCGTTGCGCATGCCGGGCCCGTCGAGGCGGGCGGTCGCGAGGAGGATGGTCGACCCGGCCGGGGCCTGCCGGACGGCCTTGAGGACCCGCGTCGTGACGGCACGCCGCCCGGCGGAGATCGGGGAGTCCGGGATGTTGACGACGTGGCCGCGGATGAAGCTCATCGACGGTCGCGCAACGGTGACGCCGGGCTTGAGCACGAGGTCGGCGACGACGGCGTGGTGGTCGGAGTTGAGGTCACGGGTGACCTGCTTGGCCACGGTGAACTGCGAGGCGTTGCGCACGAAGATGTGGTCGATCGTCGCCTTGCCGTGGGTGACGAGCACCTTGCCGGTCAGGTCCCACGTCGGGGTCATCTGGTACGACGTCAGCAGGTCGCGCGGGTACAGCGGACCCTTGATGTGCTGGTTCATGTCGCCACCGAGGATCACCGGCCCCTCGGTCGCGAGGTGCGTGGCGAGGCCGCCGAGCTTCTCGACGGACGGGATCAGCAGGTTGCCGATCGGCTGGGTCTTCGGCGCGACGTGGTAGGAGACGACCGACAGCGTCTGGCACCCGTCGGCCGAGCGGACGGTCACCCAGTTGGCGTACCGGAGGCCGAGCTCGGTGGTCTGGTTCTTGGTCTTGCCGCCGACGTTGGTGACGTAGATCGTCCCCTTCGCCACCGGGTTCCAGCGGTCGGTGCGCCACACGACCGGGTTGGCCCCGGTGTAGCGACCGGGCGTGCGCCAGATCCCGTAGCCGGCCGGGGCCAGCAGCGAGTCGGCCCGTCCGGCGACCTCGTTGAGGGTGACGAAGTCGGGCTGGTCCTTGAAGACCTTCTTCAGGTCGGCCTTCGTCTGGGCCTTGGTCATCCCGGCCTTCACGTTGGCCTGCACGACCTGGAAGGCGCGGTTGGCCGCGCAGGTCTTCTTCGCCGCCAGGCGCACCGGGTCACCGCCGGCCGGCACCGCGCCGGGGGCGAGGGCCAGGAGCGTGGTCGCCGCGGCCGCCCCGGCGACGAGGCGGCGTGCCCGGACGAACCGGCGCCGGTGGGCGCTTGTCTGCTCCCGCATGTGGATGAATTCCCCTCATAAAGACAATCCCGAAACAACAGTCACACGAATCTCACCAGTCACCGGGAAATGCGGCAACTCATTCCGATTAACTACAGAGCTGTAATTCGGATAATCACAACGATGTAATTCGACCGGCCCGAGAAAGGCAGAAAATGCCGGACCGGTCCTCATCGGCAGGGCCGTCGAGGACGTGAGGACTCGTGCCGGAACCGGCCCGGAAGCTCCGCTCGGGAGCGGGTCGGCTCGTCAGCGGATGCCGAGGGCCGCCGCGAGCGGGCCGGCCAGCCGCGTGGCGTACTCGACGGTGACGTGCTCGCGGTCCCGCAGCGGCACGGTGCGCCCGATCACGGCCGGGCAGCGGCCGTCGGCGCAGAACCAGCGGCGCGCGTCGACCCAGGTCATGCCGAGGTCCTCGACGGTCTCGCCGAACTCGACCTGGAGCCGACCGACCGCGGGCATCGGCCGCTGGAGGCAGTCACCCAGGCTGGCGCCGCGCGCGGTCAGGCAGGTGCCCGGCGCCGCGGGCAGGCGCGGGCTGTTGCCGATCATCGCGACCCGCCCGGCCAGCGGGCGCAGCAGCTCGAGCTGCTCGCGCAGGCCGTCGACCTGCTCGGCCTGCATCTGCGGGGTCCGGTAGGCGTTGTTGGCGACCACGACGAGGTCGGGCTCGAGCTCACGCACCTGCTCGAGCGCCCACTGCTTGAACTCCGCGCACTCGGTCCACTCCTCGCCGCCCACGCGTCGGGTGACGGTGGTGGCCGGGCAGCCGCTGTAGACGAAGGCGTAGACCGCGTAGCCGTGCTCCTCGCCGATCGCGGTGAGCGCGGGGCTCCAGTGGCGCGCGTGCGAGTCACCCATCACCACGATGGTGCGCTCCGCGTCCGGGTCGCCGAAGGGGCACAGCTCCCGGGTCCCGGTTCGGTAGTCGCACTCCCCCAGCGGCGCGACGGACTCGCGCACCGCCCCCAGCTCCGGCCTGACCCCGCCGGGCACCGGCCGGTCCTCCTCGGCAGCGAGCACCGACGCCTCGACCAGCGCGACGGCCGGGTCGCGGCTCAGGTCGTCGCGGCCGTAGTCGCTGACGGAGATGCCGGGGTTGTCGGCCAGGTCGGCCAGCCGGGCGTCCACCCACGCCTGCGAGCCCAGCGCGGTCGCGACGACCAGGACGAGGCTGACCGGGTACAGCGTGATCGCCCGCATCCGCGGGCGCCAGCGCACGCCCTGGCGGAACGGCTGCTCCACGAGGTAGTAGCTCGCGGCGCTGAGCGCGAAGATCACGACCAGCGCGACGAGCAGGTGCGGCTTCGAGAGCCGGGGCTCCTCCCAGTACTCCTGGGCCAGGCGCAGCACCGGGAAGTGCCACAGGTAGAGCGAGTAGGACCAGTCACCCACGACGCGCGCCGGCGCGATCGAGAACAACCGGAAGAGGTACGTCGACGACGCGCCCGTCGTGCTGCCCGCGACCAGCATGAGCACGGCTCCCAGCACCGGGACCAGCGCGGCCGTGCCGGGCATCGCGGTCTGCTCGTCGAAGCGGAGCGTCGCCCACGCCACGAGCACCAGGCCAGCCGCGAACAGCGCCTCGGTGGGCCACCGGCCCAGCCGCGGCGCGCGGCCCCAGACCAGGGTCGCCGCGAGCCCGCCGAGGCCGAGCTCCCACGCTCGGGCGGGGGTGGAGAAGTAGGCGGCGGTCGGGTCGTTCGCGGTCACGACGACCGACCACACGAGCGAGGCGAGGGTCACTGCCCCCAGCACGACGAACACCGTCCGGCGCACCAGGCGTGTGCGGCTCGCGCCCGCGGCGTCACCGGCGCGGCGTCGTACCCACAGGGCGACGAGGAGCAGCAGGAGCGGGATCGCGATGTAGAACTGCTCCTCGACCGACAGCGACCAGTAGTGCTGGACCGGGGAGGGCGGCTCGCCCTGGGCGAAGTAGTCGGTCTCGACGAGGCTGAACCGGATGTTGGCGCCGAAGAAGGCTGCCCACACCGAGTCCTTGATGACCTCGGTGCTGCGCACCAGCGGCAGGACGTACGCCGCGGCGACGGCGGTCACGACGAGCACCACCGTCGCGGCCGGGATCACCCGCCGCGCCCGACGGGCGTAGAAGTCGAGGATCGAGATCCGCCCGGTGTCGCCCGCCTCGCGCACCAGCAGGCCGATGATGAGGAAGCCGGAGATCACGAAGAAGACGTCGACGCCGACGAACCCGCCGGAGGCGGTGCGGAAGCCCGCGTGGGCGAGGATGACCAGCCCGACGGCGAGGGCGCGCAGGCCCTGGATGTCGGAGCGGAAGGACCGCGTGCCCGTCACCGCGATCCTCCTCCTGTCGTGGCCTCGTCGGGGCCGTCGTCGTGCTCGTGCGGGGTCTCGTCGACCCCGCGATCAGGCGGAGCCTCGGGTACGATACCCGCCATGCCCGACCACTCTGCTGCGCGCCGGCGCGCGGCGCGGTCGGACCTCGTCCCGGTGGTCGCCGTGGTGGTCCTCAGCGCCCTCCTCCTCGGCCTCGCCTTCCTGTGGGGCGACGAGCCGGAGGCCGCGTCCGACCCGGTCCAGGCCCGTGCGGACATCGCGCGCGCCGTCGACACCTCCCGCGCCCGGCACGACGCCGAGGACCGCGAGGTCAGCGGCGAGCTGATCGAGCCGTTGAGCGACGAGGCGGCCAGCGTCCCCCGCACGAAGGCGAAGCCGAAGAAGCAGGACGAGCGGGCCAGCGACCTCGAGGACCTGCGCGTCGCAGCGGAGTCGCAGGTCACGAAGATCCACGAGGTCTCCTTCGGCATCGCCACCTTCAACGTGCTGGCGAGCAAGCACACCGACGGCGGCGCGCGGTCGTCGTGGCCCGGCTCCGGCTGGCGCACCCCGCAGGCGGCCGCCTACATCCGCAGCTCGGGCGTCTCGGTGGTCGGCCTGCAGGAGGTGAAGTCCGGCCAGCTGTCCGGGCTGACCTCGAGCCTGGGCTTCCAGGCCTGGCCGGCCGGTTCGGACCCTGACAACTCGGTGATCTGGGACCCGGCCGTCTTCGAGCTGGTCTCGGGCGACGCGTTCTACATCAAGTTCATGCACGGCACCCGGATGCAGCCCATCGTCCGGCTGCGCCACAAGAAGACGAACCTCGAGTTCTACTTCCTGAACATGCACGCCTCCGCCGGCGGTGGGCCGCACGCCGCCAGCCGGGCCGCCGGCCACAACACGGCGGTCGCGACGGTGAACCGGCTCAAGGCCGAGGGCATCCCGATCTTCCTGACCGGCGACATGAACGACCGCGAGGCCTTCTTCTGCCGCGTGCTGCCGCCGACCGGCATGGTCGCAGCCGTGGGCGGGTCGACCGCGGGCGGCTGCCGCCCGCCGGGCCAGATGCCGGTCGACTGGATCGTCGCGACGCCCGACGTCTCGTTCAGCGGCTTCGTCAACGACAAGTCGACGGTGGCGCGACGGGTCAGCGACCACCACTACGTCTGGGCGACCGCCACCGTCCAAGGCGCTTCCTGAGCCGGTCCGCCAGGCCGGGGGCAGCCTCCGCTCCCCCGCGGCGGGCGGCGTTGCGCAGCTCGCGCACGTCGCCGAGCAGCACGGCGACCAGCTCCGTGGCCGCAGCCGCAACCTCGGCGTCGGTCACCGAGTCCGGCGTACGACGCTCGGGCAGCTCGTCGGGGACCCGCAGGTGGTCGACGTCGCCGACGACGTCGACCCCGTGCTCACGCAGGTAGTCGATCGCGGCGAGCGAGCGCCGGCGGCACTCCTCGACCTGGTCGGGGTAGGGCCAGAACTTCTCGCCCTTGCGCGGCACGAGGCGCTCGTCGGCGAGGAAGGTGCGGATGTAGACCCCGCGGTCGAAGGCCTTGTCGAAGGAGTCGAGGTGGGCGTTGACCCGGCGCAGGAGCTCGGCCTCGACCACGCCCATCGACTCGTTCGGGAAGGACTGCGACAGGTCGTAGTCGGCCGTCGGGAGCCCGAGCAGACCGCCGAAGCGGTGCCAGATCTCGTCGCGCGGCGCGGTGCGGTCGAGCGGAAGCACGTGGATCCGGTCGTGCGGCACGGCGGCCGACCAGCGCTCGAGGACCAGGCGGAGGTCGAGGGTGCGCCAGTTCCAGATCGCGCCGGGGTTCGGTGACTCCGCGCGGGAGTAGTCCGCCATCGGCGTGGTCGACCGGTTCTTCAGGCTCTCCTGCCAGCTGGCCGTGAACAGGCCCAGCGGCTCGCGGGCGGTGACCACGACCTCCACCTGTGCCGGCGCGAGCGCCTCGACCATCCCGACGGCCTGCTCGCTGCTCGCAGCTGCGAAGAACTCGTGGCTGACCAGCCCGTCGCCGTCCCAGTCGGCGAGCTCGGCACGCAGGCGCTCCCACGAGGTGCGCTCGTGCTCGGCGCGGCGCGCGATGCCGTCGCTGCCGCGCACCACGCGGCTCGCCCAGAGGTGGTCGCGGCGCTCACGGCCGGGCAGCAGCAGGCCGTCGGCGCGCAGCTGGTCACGCGAGGACCACAGGATGGTCTGGAGGTAGCTGGTCGCCGTCTTGGGCAGCCCGATGTGGATGAAGACCCGACGTGCCATCAGCGCACGCCTCGCTCAGAGACCCTGCTGGAACTTGTCGATCGCCGCGGCGATCCGCTCCTCGTCCCGCGCGGCCACCGGCAGCAGCAGCTCCTGGACGAGGTCGGTCAGCTCGGCGAGGCGCAGGTGGTGACGGCGCAGCTCCGCGATGGAGGCCTCGAGCTCGGCGACCCGCGCCTGGAGCTCCTTGAGCTCGGCCTGCTTCGTCATGCCCACTGCACCACCCATCGTCGGACCTGGTTCGGGGCGTCACCGTCGGTGACGTCCTCCGCGGAGAGGATCGTTCCCCCGTGCTGCTCGAGGAGCGCTCGCAGGTGGTCGACCTCGACCGGACGGACCCCGAACGGCGGCTCACCGCGTCCCGTCCAGGTGTCAGCATAGAGCGTGCCGCCGCCGCGCAGCGTCATCGACGCGAAGCGCACGAGGCCCTCCCGACCGGTGCGGTTGGTCGCGTCGAGCACGTGGCGGGCGAGGATGACGCGCTTGCCCGGCTCCCGCGGCTCCCGCGCGACGCGGGCACCCTCGGAGAGCACCGAGCGGAAGTCGGTGAGGTTGAGCGGGCGCGTGGTCAGGTCGAAGCCGCGCTTGCTGGCCGAGGCCACCGCTCCCCTGCTGCCGCGCGGGACGTAGTCATAGGCGACGACCTCGCGGCCCTGGCTGGCCAGCCAGAAGGCGTCGCGGCCGAGGCCGGCGCCCACGTCGAGCACCTGCGCGTCGGCCGGGACCTGGTCGAGCACGGTCCTGGCGAGGCCGGACGGCGCGACGCGCGGGGCCTTGCCGCCGGCGCCGACGAGGCGGCGCTCCCACTCGCGGCGGTAGACGGTCATGCCGCGGAACCAGTCGTTGAGCCGACGCGTCGTCGACCTCGGCGTCTCGAACTTGAAGGCCGGGTCCGGCACCTTCCAGGACGGCCCGTACATCGCCTCGAGGAGCTTCTCGGGCTTCGCCGGGGCGGGGTACTCCCGGCCGGCGAGGGTGCAGGTGGTCAGCGGGAAGAGCCACGACTCGTCGTACGGCGTGCCGACCTCGCCCATCAGGTAGAGCCGGCCACCGTCCATGAAACCGCCGAACAGGTCCAGCCCGCGCACCGAGCCGTCGCTCTCGCGCACGTCGATCCGGAAGGCCGCGCCGCTGTAGCGGTAGGTCGAGAAGCCGCGCTCGATGACGGCGCGCTGCAGGTGGTAGGACTCGGTGATCACGTCGACCGGGGTGCTGTGGCGCGAGACGTAGCCGAGGTCGGCGTCGGAGTCGTGGCCGAGGAACTGGCCCTCGCGGACGGCTCCGAGCAGCGTGCCGTAGGCCGGGAACGCCTCGACGCCGAGCTCGCGCAGCATCGCGATGACCGTGTCCATCGCGTCGAGCAGCGGCCGCAGGTGCTCCTCGCTGCGCCCGCCGAAGGTGGGGCTGAACCGCCCCGACTTGTCGAGGCTGATCTCGAGGCCCTGGGAGTTCACGAAGCGCACCCGGCCCGGCTCCTCGCCGAACTGGTGCTCGCCGTGGAAGAGGTCGGTGCCGGCGACGTGCTCGCGGACGACGAGCTCGGTGCCGCCCTTGAGGTAGCGGCGCATCCGCTCGGGCCACTCGACCGTGCGGTGGACGAGGTGTCCCTCGACGCGCTCGGTGTCACGCAGCAGCCAGAACGACCAGATCCGGCGGCCGTCGAAGAGGACGTCGACCACGCGGTCCTCGCCGTGCACGACGAGCTGGAGCCCGGAGTCGTCGACCCCGGTGACGCGGGTCCGGCCACCCCGCGCGAGGACCCAGCGGGCCGCTCCCGCGGCCCGCGAGGTCAGCTCGGCCACCTCAGTCCATCTCCATGTTGGCGTAGGGGTCGAGGTTCTTCGGGACCAGGCTCGGCACGACCGGGCGGCTGCGCGGCGGGTTCTTGAACCAGTACTCGATGTGGCGCTGGTACTTCATCGTCACGGCCTTCATCCGGAAGATGCCGATGTTCTCGTCGGAGACCTTCGACAGCGCGGAGATGTTGGACGAGCCGTTCATCGTCCAGTAGGCGCGCTTGTCGTCACCGATCACACCGTTGACCGTCCACGCCTTGAGGTGGAAGTACTTGTCGAAGACCTTGTCGCCGTTGACGTCGGAGACCAGGTGCTTCATCGGGACGGGGCCACGCTTGCCACCCTTGTTGAGCAGGATCTTGCGGGTGCTGACGCCCAGCACGGTGTAGCCGATCTTGACGTCGCATCCGGCGCGCCACAGGTTCCGCAGCCGGGTGGCGACCTTGTCGGCCCACGCGCCGCGCATCACGTCGGGCGCGGAGCGGATGACGGTGCGCCCACTGGAGGTGTTCACGGCGCCGCTGCACTTGACCTTGTTGAGCGTGCCGAGCAGCGGGTCGTTGGGTGTCGTGGTGTTGACCTTGTCCTTGATCCGCGGCGCGAAGTAGAGGTCGAAGTTGGCGGAGCGGTAGCCCTCCCAGGTGGGCGCGACGTTCCTGTCCTGCCACATCTGCATGTGGATGCGCCGGGCGAAGTCGTAGACGCCCTTGCGGTTGACGTAGGTGTAGATGTCGTTCCACTGGTTGTTGGCCGAGGCCTGCGTCAGGTTGGCCGAGCCCTGGATCAGCACGTGCTTGGTCTTGCCGACTGCGGAGAACAGGAAGAACTTGGCGTGCGAGGACGCGGTGTTGCCCCGGCGGCACGCGCCCTGGCAGGTCTTGGCGTAGCTGCGCTTGTCCTTGCGGACGTTGTGCTTCTTGTTGAAGGCGGCAAGGCCGGAGCGGAGGCGCTTGAAGCTGGGGTTGGCGACCTGCGTGAGGTTGGTGTTGTCCATCAGCACTATCACGCGCACCCCGCGGTGCTGCGCGCGGAGCAGCTCGGTGGCCGCGGTGTCCGACATGATGTTCCAGGACATGATCCGGATCTCTTCGCCGGCCGGCGTCTTCCGGATCGCACCGAGGATCTTGTTGACGATCTTCTGCTTGGCAGCCTTGGTGCCGGTGGCGGAGTTGAACGTCACGCCGCCGGAGAAGGCGCAGGTGCGCGTCTTCAGCCAGCAGTCGTACTTGCCCTTCTTCGCCTTCGCCAGCACCGGCGGCGCCGTGTCGGCGACGGCCGGGCTGTCAGCGACGGCCGGGCTGTCCGCGACGAGCGGACTGGCTGAGGACGGCACCACCTGGCTGAGCGGCAGGAACAGCATGACGGCGACAAGCACCGGGAGCAGGCGACGCACGACTCAGCAACCTCCGATGGTCCGTTCGGGTACCGGGATGGCAACTCCATGGCTGCCCGAAGGGCCGGACCGGGCCCTCCCACGCCCGCCACCCTAACTCACTGTGACTGGTGGGACCGTCATCCCCGGCAGATGGCGACCTGCTCGGTGTACTCCTCCGAGTCCGCCAGCGGAGTCTCGCCACCGGCGATCCGGCCGCCGCGAACGGCCCAGAACCGGTCGTCGTACCGCACCAGCGCCTGGCCCGACGAGCAGCCGAGGCGGTCCGGCTTGACCAGCGCACCGTCCTGCGCGCAGCCCTTGTAGCCGCGCGGCAACGTCGCGCCGGCCGACCAGACGTCGGCGCACTCGGGGGTGCCGGCGGGGACCTGCTCGGCCACCGGGGACTCCGAGGCGGCGTCGCTCGACGACTCGGTCGCGCTGGGCGACGTGGAGTCGTCGGCAGTGCCGCTGTCGTCCGACCCGCAACCCGCCAGCAGCAGCGTGGCGGCGGCCGCGAGGCCCGCCCACGCCGTCATCCGTGCACCCATGCGGCAAGGGTAGACCCTCTGCCGGGGCGGCAGCCCGGAGTTGGCCCACTCCGACGGTAGCGTTGTCCGACGTGAGCTCCACCCCCTCCCGCGTGTTCGCGGCCAGGCTGGTCGGACTCCCGATCTTCGACCCCCAGGGCGACCAGGTCGGGAAGGTCCGCGACCTCGTCGTCGCCATGCGCACCGAGGGGACGCAGCCGCGCGTGCTCGGGATGGTGGCCGAGGTCTTCGGCCGGCGCCGGATCTTCGTGCCGATGACACGGGTGACCAACATCGACAGCGGCCACGTCTACACGACCGGCCTGCTGAACATGCGCCGCTTCGAGCAGCGCTCCACCGAGACCCTCGTCATCGGGCAGATGCTCGACCGCCAGGTGACGATCAAGGACTCCGGCATCACCGGCACCGTGTACGACGTGGCGATGGAGCCGGCCCGCAACCGGGACTGGGTGCTCAGCCGGGTCGCCGTGCGGGAGCCGTCGAAGGGCTTCCGCCGTCGCGGCCAGACCCACGTGGTCGAGTGGCGCGACGTGATCGGCCTGACCCGCACCGACGAGGCGCAGGGCGCGACCCACCTGATCGCCGCGCTCAACGAGATGCGCCCGGCCGACGCCGCCAACATCCTCCACGACCTGCCGCCGGACCGACGGACCGCCGTGGCGCTCGCGCTCGACGACGAGCGCCTCGCCGACGTCCTCGAGGAGATGCCTGACAAGGACCAGGTCGAGATCCTCAAGCGGCTCGACTCCGAGCGTGCGGCCGACGTCCTCGAGGAGATGTCGGCCGACGACGCCGCCGACCTGGTGCGGGACCTGCCGCCGGAGACCGCCGAGATCCTGCTCGAGCTGATGGAGCCCGAGGAGGCGGAGGACGTGCGCCGGCTGATGTCCTACGTCGAGGACACCGCCGGCGGCATGATGACGCCGGAGCCGGTGATCCTCGGCCCGGACGCGACGATCGCCGACGCCCTCGCGCACGTGCGCAACCCCGACCTGACGCCCGCGCTGGCGGCGCTGGTCTACGTCTGCCGCCCGCCGCTGGAGACCCCCACCGGCAAGCTCGTCGGCGTGGCGCACATCCAGCGGCTGCTGCGCGAGCCCCCGTCCACGCTCGTCGCGGGCGCCCTCGACGACTCCCTCGAGCCGCTGCGCGCGGAGGCGAGCATCGACGAGGTCGCGGCGCACCTGGCGACGTACAACCTGGTCGCCGCGCCCGTGGTCGACGAGAACGGCCGCCTGATCGGCGCGGTCACCGTCGACGACCTGCTCGACCACATGCTGCCGGCCAACTGGCGCGACCGGGCCCGGGCGAGGGGGCCCCGATGAGCGACACCCACCGCAGCCGCGAGCGGCTGGACACGCCGAGGGAGGAGCGCCGCCCGTGGTTCCGGCGGCGCCCCGAGCGCGAGGACACCTTCGGCGTCTTCGCCGAGCAGTTCGCCCGGTTCATGGGCACCGCACGCTTCCTCATCTACATGACGCTCTTCGTGGCGCTGTGGATCGTGTGGAACACGATGGCCCCCGAGGGCCTGCGCTTCGACAAGTACGCCTTCATCTTCCTGACGCTGATGCTGAGCCTGCAGGCGTCGTACGCCGCCCCGCTGATCCTGCTCGCGCAGAACCGCCAGGAGGCGCGCGACCGGGTGATCGCCGAGCAGGACCGACAGGCTGACGCCCGGGCGCACGCCGACATGGAGTTCCTCGCCCGCGAGGTCGCGTCGCTGCGCATGGCGATGGGCGAGGTGGCCACCCGCGACTACCTGCGCTCCGAGCTGCGCTCCCTGCTCGCCGAGCTCGACGAGCGGGCGGAGGAACGCGCCGGGGACCGTGCGACGTCTCACGAGGACGCCGACGACCGCGCGCAGCCGCCCACGACCTAGACTCGGCCGACGTGAGCAGCGTGCAGCAGTCCCCGTCCGTCGAGCAGGTCATGACGGCCCTGAGCCGGGTCAACGACCCGGAGATCAAGCGGCCCATCACCGAGCTCGGCATGGTCGACTCCGTCGACATCGCGCCGGGCGACGGCGGCTCGGTCGTCAGCGTCAAGGCGCTGCTGACGGTGGCCGGCTGCCCGCTCAAGGACACGATCACCCGCGACGTCACCGCAGCCGTCTCCGCCGTGCCCGGCGTGACCGGCGTCGAGGTCGAGCTGGGCGTGATGAGCGCCGAGCAGCGCCAGGGCCTCCACGAGACCCTGCGTGGCGGCCAGGCCCAGCGCGAGATCCCGTTCGCCCAGCCCGGCTCGCTGACCAAGGTGTTCGCCATCGCGTCCGGCAAGGGCGGCGTCGGCAAGTCGTCGGTGACCGTCAACCTCGCGCTCGCCCTGGCCCGCGCCGGCCGCAAGGTCGGCGTGGTCGACGCCGACATCTACGGCCACTCGGTGCCCGCCATGCTCGGCGTCGCCGACTCGCGCCCGACCCAGGTCGAGGACCTGATCATGCCGGTCCCGACGGCGTCCGGCGTCTCGGTCATCTCGATCGGCATGCTCAAGCCGCGCCGCGACCAGGTCGTCGCCTGGCGCGGCCCGATGCTGGACCGGGCCCTGGTGCAGATGCTCGCCGACGTCTACTGGGGTGACCTCGACGTCCTGCTGCTCGACCTGCCGCCGGGCACCGGCGACGTCGCGATCTCGCTCGGCCAGCACCTGCCGGGCGCCGAGGTGGTCGTGGTGACCACGCCGCAGGAGGCCGCCGCCGAGGTCGCCGAGCGCGCCGGGACGATGGCCTCGATGATGCACCAGCGGGTCGTCGGCGTCGTCGAGAACATGAGCTACCTCCCCTGCCCGCACTGCACGGCGGAGGGCAAGGACCACAAGCTGGAGATCTTCGGCGCGGGCGGCGGCGAGCGCGTCGCCGAGACGCTGTCCCAGCGCTTCGGGTACGACGTGCCGCTGCTCGGTCGCGTCCCCCTCGACGTGTCGCTGCGCGAGGGCGGCGACGCCGGCAAGCCGATCGTCGAGTCCGACCCGACCTCCGCCTCCGCGTCCGCGCTGACCGCGATCGCCGACCGCCTCGACGGCCGCACCCGCGGCCTGGCCGGCCTGCAGCTCGGCCTGACCCCCACCAGCAAGTTCTGACCCGGGCCGACCAGGCGACACGGGCAGCTCAGGCGACGCAGGCGAGACGGGGCGGGCACGCGCGATGTTCGGGATCGGCTTCGGCGAGCTGGTGGTCATCGCCTTCCTCGCCGTGCTGGTGTTCGGCCCGGACAAGCTGCCCGAGCTCGCCCAGCAGGCGGGCCGCTTCCTGCGCCAGCTGCGCCGGTTCGCGACGAGCGCCCGCGACGAGCTGCGCGCCGAGCTCGGCCCGGAGTACGCCGACCTCGAGCTGACCGACCTCGACCCCCGCGCGATCGTCCGCAAGCACATCGCCGAGGCGATGGCCGAGCTCGACGAGCTCGAGGACGTCATCCGCGAGGACCCGGCCGACGTCGTCCACCACGAGCCGCTGGCGGAGGGCGAGCTCCCTCCGTTCGACGTCGACGCGACCTGACGACTGCAGGAATCCCCGCTCAGCCGGGGATTCCTGCGCTTGTCGGCCGTTGCAACGGTCGACAAGCGCGAGAAACCGTCACCAGGTTCGCGACTGCGCGGCGGCCAGCGCCGTGAAGGCGACCAGGACGGTACGCCGCTCCTCGCCCTCGACGAGCTCGCAGAAGTCCGCGCCGACGCGGCGCAGCACGCCCTCGTGACGGGTGCCGTCGCGCAGGTGAAGGACGCACTCCTCCCCCGCCTCGGCGATCCGGCGCAGCGCCGAGCCGAGCCCGAGCCGGGTCAGCGGCGACCAGGCGACCTCGGGGACGGAGCGCACGGACGCACCCTCGACGGTCGCGACCGCGCCGGTGGCGACCACCCAGTCGTGGTCGCCGGCGGAGAGCAGCAGCCAGCCGTCAGCGACCCGCTCCAGCGTGCCGGCGACGCGGCCGGCCCCGGTGATCCCGAGCGTGACGGAGGTCCCCGCGCTCGCCATCAGCCGGCTGGCGAGGGTGACCTGCTGGTACTCCGCACGGGCGCGGTCGGCGACCTCGGCGCTCCGCTCGGCGGCGTGGAGGGCGCTGGCCTGGTCCTCGAGGTCGTCGAAGAGCGCGAACAGCTCGTCCTCCCAGCCCATGGGGCCACCCTCGCACGCCGTCGGCAAGCTGGCCGCCGCAGGCTGTGGAAGACTGATTGACGAAGCCGGCCAATCAGGCGCATGCTGACGCAAACGCAAGCAAACGCAAAGGTCCTCGGGATGCGTGGTGCGACGACGAGCGTCCGGCAGCGGGCGGCGGCGCTGTGGCTGGCGGTGACGGCCGCGGTGACGGCGGCGCTCGCGCTCGTCGGCCCCGCGGCGGCGCGTCCGCTCCGGGAGCCCTCCGACGCCGAGTTCGCCGACCTGGTGGTCGCCGCCTGCGGCGCCGCCGCGGTCGTTGCAAGCCTCCTGCTCTGGACGAGTGCCACGGACGTCGCGTGGAGCCTGCTGCGCGCCCCGGGCGGCACCGGCCCCGGCGGGCGTCGGGTCGGACCCGTCCGGACCGCCCTGCTCGCCCTGTGCGGGGTCGCCGGCGTCGCCGTCACCGCGGCACCGGCGACCGCGGGCGGCGGCGACGTGCCGGCGCCCGGCCTGGCCGGCCTGCCGCTGCCCGACCGCGCGAACGGAACGGACCAGCCCCGCCACACCCCTCGGGCCGCCGACCACGCCGACCACGCCGACCACGCCGGCCACACCGTCCGGGTCCGTCCCGGCGACAGCCTGTGGTCGATCTCCGCCCGCGTCCTCGGCCCCGCCGCGACGGCGGGCGCCGGGGGGCCGGACTGGCAGCGGCTGCACGCGCGCAACGCCTCCACCATCGGCGTCGACCCCGACGTCATCCACCCGGGGCAGCAGCTCCGGCTCCCACCGAGTGAACGCTGACAGGAGACCACGATGACGGCAGCACCTTCCGCCCTCGGCCACCGCGAGGCCGTGCCGGTCGCGGCGACCCAGGGCACCCTCGCGCTCGCCCTGCTCCCCCGCCAGGCACCGCCGGTCGCCGCCCCGCCCCGCCGCCCGGGTGCCGCCGTGGTGTCGATCGACCGCCGGCTGCGCCGCACGATCGAGGAGTGGACGCACCGCTTCGCGCAGGCCGTCGTCGAGATCGTCGGCGGCGACCGCCCGGTGTCCCAGCTCGTGCGGTGGACCACCCCGGATGTGTACGCCGACCTCCGACTGCGCGCCCACCTCGTCGCGCGCGCAGGCGGCCACCAGCCCGGGCTGGCGCAGGTGCAGGCGGTGCGGCCGAAGGTGCACAGCGTGCACGCCTGCTTCGTCACCGACCGCGTCGTCGAGTGCGGCATCCACGTCCGCCACGGCGAGCGGTCCCGGGCCCTCGCTGCCCGCTTCGAGCGCACCGGGCAGCGCTGGGTCTGCACGGCCCTCGACTTCTCCTGACCGCCCGCCCCGACGGCCGGGCTGCCGCGTCGGACGAACGCGACTCTTGTTCACGTGTGACCTGCGTCACTACTGTCCGTCCATGATCCGTGCACTCGTGGCCTCGCTGGCCGCCCTCGGCGCGACGCTCGTCGCCCCGCTCACCGCGTCCCCCGCCCACGCCGACGGACCCGGGGTCGGCAGCCCGTGGGTCGTCTCCGTCGGCGACTCCTACATCTCCGGCGAGGCCGGCCGCTGGGCCGGCTCGTCCAACAGCAGCAGCGCCCGCGCCGACGCCCTCGGCCCGACGGCCTACTACGACAACGCGAGCGGGACCGGCGAGGCGATCAACCGCTGCCACCGCTCGCGCAGCGCCGAGATCCACATCGGCGGCGGGGTGAACAGCCTCAACCTGGCCTGCTCCGGGGCGAAGGCCGCCACCGCGACCGGCTCGGAGTTCAAGCCCGGCCTCGACTTCTACAGCGGCAGCCAGGGCGTGGGCCAGGCCCGCGCCCTGCAGACCTTCGCCACCACCCACAACGTGCGGATGGTGGTCGTCTCGATCGGCGGCAACGACTTCAACTTCGCCGGCATCGTCCAGCAGTGCGTCCAGGACTTCCTGCTGTCGCCGTCGTGGTGGAAGGACTACTGCTACGACGACAGCAGCGTGACCAGCAACTTCACCACGAGCAACGTCACCACCGTCCGCACCCGGATCGCGAACGCCCTGCTCAACGTCCGCACCGCGATGCGCAACGCCGGCTACGCCGACGGACAGTGGACGATGCTCGTGCAGACCTACCCCTCGCCGATCCCCACCGGCTCGGGCCTGCGCTACAGCCAGAGCGGCTACACGCGGCAGAGCACCGGCGGGTGCGGCTTCTGGAACGCCGACGCCGACTGGGCCAACAACACCGCGCTGCCGAAGATCAACGGCACCGTCACCAGCGCGATCAGCCAGGCCGGCGTCACCAACGCGAAGGTGCTGGACCTGGCCCGCGCGCTCAACGGCCGCCGGTTGTGCGAGAGCGGCGTCGGCCTCTACGAGGAGGTCGGCATCGCGAGCTGGACCTCGCCGGGTGCGGTCGACCGCACCGAGTGGGTCAACCAGATCCGCACGGTCACCACCATCGGGAACAGCCCCTACTACATCCAGGAGTCGCTGCACCCGAACTACTGGGGCCAGCTCGCCGTGCGCAGCTGCGTCCGCCAGGCGTGGAACGGCGGGTCGCCCCGCGGCGGCACCTGCGTCCGCTCCGCCAACGGCCTGCTGAACGGCGAGCCGCGGATGGCGCTCAACTAGCACTCGACTAGTCCGTCCGGCGCCACCCGGCGTTTCCCGGACGCACGACGCCCCCTCCCGGACCCGGGAGGGGGCGTCGTCGCGTCCTGCAGGTGCGCAGCCGGCTCAGCTGACCCGCGCGGTGGTCCCGGTGGGACCGCCGGGGGCGCCGTGGCACCGCTTGAACTTCTTGCCGGAGCCGCAGGGGCACAGCGCGTTGCGGCCCACGTCGGCGTACTCGTCGCCCGCGTTGGTCACGGTGCCGCCGCCGCGGACCTCCTCGTGCCCGGTCTCGTCGGGCGCCGAGTAGGCGAGGTTCTGCGGCTGCTTCGGGGTGTCGAGTCCCTTGGCGCGGACCTTCGGCCGCGCCGCGCCGCCGTCGAGCTCACCGGCGATCTTGTCGAGGCTGACGCCACCCTGGACGACGCCGACCGGGGGCTCGGCGAACGCGCCCTCGTGCATCGGACCGGCGTGACGGCTGCCGTCGGCGTGGTAGTGGAACTCCTCCTCTTCCTCCTCGACCTGGACCTCCAGGTTGAAGAGGAAGCCGACGGTCTCCTCCTTGATGCCGTCCATCATCGCGGCGAACATGTCGTAGCCCTCGCGCTGGTACTCGACCAGCGGGTCGCGCTGCGAGTACGCGCGGAGGTAGATGCCCTCACGGAGGTAGTCCATCTCGTAGAGGTGCTCGCGCCACTTGCGGTCGAGCACGGAGAGCAGCACGCGGCGCTCGAGCTCGCGGGCGACCTCCTCGCCGACCTCCTCCTCGCGACGGTCGTAGGCCGCGTGGGCGTCGGCCTTGAGCGCCTCGATCAGGTCCCGCTTCTCCAGCGCGGCCTGCGAGCCGGCGTCCTCGACCAGGTCCTTCCACGAGATCGAGACCGGCCAGAACTGCTTGAGGTCGGTCCACAGCTGCTCGAGGTCCCACTCCTCGGAGAACTCGTCGAGCGCGCCGTTGACGTAGCCGGCGACGACGTCGTCGATGAACCCGCGGATCTGCTCCTCGAGGTCGACGCCCTCGAGGACCTCACGACGCTCGGCGTAGATCACCTTGCGCTGGCGGTCCATGACGTCGTCGTACTTGAGGACGTTCTTGCGGGACTCGAAGTTCTGCGACTCGACCTGGCTCTGCGCGTTGGCGATCGCGTTCGTGACCCGCTTGTTCTCGATCGGGACGTCGTCCGGGATCTTGAGCAGCAGCAGCACCCGGTCGACCCAGTCGGACTTGAACAGCCGCATCAGCTCGTCCTGGAGGGACAGGTAGAAGCGGCTCTCGCCCGGGTCGCCCTGGCGACCGGAACGACCGCGGAGCTGGTTGTCGATGCGGCGGGACTCGTGGCGCTCGGTGCCGATCACGTAGAGGCCGCCGAGCTCCTTGACCTCGTCGTGCTCGCGCGAGACCTGGTCCTTGAACCGCTCGACCATGGCCGGCCACGCGGCGTCGTACTCCTCCGCGGTCTCGCCGGTCGGCTCGAGGCCCTGCTTGCGCAGCTCCTGGTCGGCGAGGAACTCGTAGGAGCCACCGAGCATGATGTCGGTGCCTCGACCGGCCATGTTGGTCGCGACGGTGACCGCGCCCTTGTGACCGGCGAGCGCGACGATCTTCGCCTCCTCGGCGTGGACCTTCGCGTTGAGGACCGAGTGCGGGATGCCGCGCTTCTTGAGCAGGTTGGAGAGGTACTCCGACTTCTCGACCGACACCGTGCCGACGAGGATCGGCTGGCCCTTGGCGTGCCGCTCGGCGATGTCCTCGGCGACGGCCTCGTACTTCGCCTCCTCGGTGCGGTAGACGAGGTCGGGCTGGTCCTTGCGGAGCATCGGCTTGTTGGTCGGGATCGGGACCACGCCGAGGTTGTAGATCTTGTCGAACTCCGACGCCTCGGTGAGCGCCGTACCGGTCATGCCGGAGAGCTTCTCGTAGAGGCGGAAGTAGTTCTGCAGGGTGATGGTGGCGAGGGTCTGGTACTCCTCGCGGACCTTCACGCCCTCCTTGGCCTCGATGGCCTGGTGGAGGCCGTCGTTGTAGCGGCGGCCGGCCAGCATGCGGCCGGTGTGCTCGTCGACGATGAGCACCTCGCCCTCCATGACGACGTACTCCTTGTCGTTCCGGAACAGCTCCTTGGCCTTGATGGAGTTGTGCAGGAACGAGATCAGCGGAGTGTTCGCCGACTCGTAGAGGTTCTCGATGCCGAGGTGGTCCTCGACCTTGGTGATGCCCGCCTCGAGGACCGAGATCGTCCGCTTCTTCTCGTCGACCTCGTAGTCGACGTCGCGGGTGAGCTTCTGCGCGATCTTGGCGAACTCGGCGTACCACTTCACCTCGTCCTGGGTCGGGCCGCTGATGATCAGCGGGGTCCGGGCCTCGTCGATGAGGATCGAGTCGACCTCGTCGACGATGGCGAAGTTGTGGCCGCGCTGCACGCACTCCTCCAGCGAGGAGGCCATGTTGTCGCGCAGGTAGTCGAAGCCCAGCTCGTTGTTCGTGCCGTAGGTGATGTCGCACGCGTACGCCGCACGGCGCTCGGCCGGGCGCATGCTCGGCAGGATCACGCCGACGGACAGGCCGAGGAAGTGGTGGACGCGGCCCATCATCTCGGACTGGAACTTGGCCAGGTAGTCGTTGACGGTGACGACGTGGACGCCCTTGCCCTCGAGGGCGTTGAGGTACGCCGGGAGCGTCGAGACGAGGGTCTTGCCCTCACCGGTCTTCATCTCGGCGATGTTGCCCATGTGCAGCGCGGCGCCGCCCATGACCTGCACGTCGAAGTGGCGCTGGCCGAGCACGCGGCGCGCGGCCTCGCGGACCGTCGCGAACGCCTCGGGCATGATGTCGTCGAGCGTCTCGCCGTCCTCGAGGCGCTTGCGGAACTCGTCCGTCATGCCCTGCAGCTCGGCGTCGGACATCGCCTTGAAGTCGTCCTCGATGGCGTTGACCGCCTTGGCGATCCCCTCGAGCTGGCGGAGGATCTTGCCCTCCCCGATGCGGAGGAGCTTGTCGATGATCACAGGCACCCCGCCACTCTACCGAGCGGTCGTCACTCGCCCGATTCCCGGCGCCGGTCGTACTCCGCGAAGGCCTCCGCCCGCTCCCGCTCGATCTTGGCGCCGAGGCGCCAGGCGGTGATCCAGAGCACGGCGAACACGCCGCCGACGAAGTACATCAGCGGGGCCAGCAGGCCCAGGGCGATCGCGGCCGGCTGGAGCAGGTGCCCGAGCAGGTAGGCCTGGGGACGGCGCAGCGCCCCGGCGACCAGCACGCACAGCAGGGCCAGGCCCAGGCCGAGCGACAGCGCGAGCGCCGGGTCGACGTCGGAGAGGGTGATCATCACCGGTGTGGACAGCCCGACGGCGATCGCCTCGAGGGTGAGCACGGCGGCGCACATGCTGCGCCGCGGCGACTTGGTGCGCTCCGGGTCCAGGGCCGGGTCCACGGCAGGGTCCACGGCAGGGTCCACGGCGGGATCTGCGGCAGGGTCCACGGCAGGGTCCACGGCGGGATCTGCGGCAGGGTCCGGCTGCTGGTCCTGCTGGCTCACTTGCGACCTCCCAGGAGCGCGCGGGCCTCGCCCACGGTGACGACGGAACCGGTGACCAGCACCGCCCCGGAGCTGAGCGCGTCCGAGCCGGCTGCCTCCGCACGCGCGGCGGCCTCGTCGATGGCGTCCGCGAGCCGGGGCACGACGCTGACCCGGTCCTCCCCGAACACCTCCCGGGCGGTCTCGGCCAGCTGGTCGGCGGGCATGGCGCGGGCGGTGGAGTTCTGGGTCACCACGACGTGGGCCAGGTGGGGCTCGAACGCCGCGAGCAGGCCCTCGGCGTCCTTGTCACCCATGACCCCGACCACGCCGACGAGCGGGTCGAACTGGAAGGAGTCGTCGAGCGCGGCGGCGGTGGCCTCGGCGCCGTGCGGGTTGTGCGCGGCGTCGAGCACGATGGTGGGGCTGCGGCGCACGACCTCGAGCCGGCCCGGCGAGGTCATCTCGGCGAACGCCCCGCGCACCACGTCGTCGCCGAGCGGCTCGTCGCCGCCGACGAACGCCTCGACGGCAGCGAGGGCGGTGGCGGCGTTCTGCGCCTGGTGGGCGCCGTAGAGCGGGAGGAAGACGTCGTCGTACCGGCCGCGCAGGCCCTGGAGGGTGACGACCTGGCCGCCGACGGCGGCCGCGCGGGTCACGACGCCGAACTCGAGGCCCTCGCGGGCGACGGTCGCGCCGACCTCGGCGATCCGCTCGAGCAGGACGGGTGCGACCTCGGCGCTCTGCTGGGCCAGCACGGCGACCGAGCCGGGCTTGATGATGCCGGCCTTCTCGCGGGCGATCGCGGCGGCGGTGCCGCCGAGGTAGTTGGCGTGGTCGACCGCGATCGGGGTGACCACCGCGACGTCGGCCTCGATCACGTTGGTGGCGTCCCAGGAGCCGCCCATGCCGACCTCGACGACGGCGACGTCGACGGGCGCGTCGGCGAACGCGGCGTAGGCCATGCCGACGACGGTCTCGAAGAAGCTGAGCGGGTGGGCCTCGGCCTCGTCGACGAGGTGCGTGTACGGCGCCACGTCGTTGAAGGCGCGGACGAAGGCCTCGTCGTCCAGGGGCTCGCCGTCGATGCTGATCCGCTCGGCCATCCGCTCGACGTGCGGGCTGGTGAACCGGCCGGTGCGCAGGTCGAGGGCGCGCAGCAGGCCGTCGATCATCCGGGAGGTCGACGTCTTGCCGTTGGTGCCGGTCAGGTGGATCGACCGGTAGGCGCGCTGCGGGTCACCCAGCAGCTCGGTGAACGCCTGGATCCGGTCCAGGGAGGGCTCGAGCCGGGTCTCCGGCCACCGGGACAGCAGCGCGTCCTCGGCCTCGGCGACGGTCTCGGCAGGGCGCGCGGCAGGCTCAGTCATGGCGCGGAGAGTCTATGTTGTCCGCTCGGGAGGGAGGGAAAGCATGACGACTGGTCGACGGGTCCGGGTGCTCGCCGCCGGCGCGCTGGCCGTGGCGGTCGCGCTCGCCGGCTGCAGCAGCGACGGCGACGGCACGCCGCAGGCAGGCCCGAGCACAGCGCCGACGTCGTCGGACGCTCCCCTCATCCCGGAGCCGACGGAGGTGCCGACCGAGCTCCCGGAGGACCTGCTCGTCGGCGAGATGCAGGACCTCGCGAAGCTCGCCGAGCGGTTGGCCCAGCAGCTGCCGGCGCCGGTGGTCGTCGCCGGCGGCAGCGAGCAGTGGCGCGCCGGGGTCGCCTACCGCGGCTACTTCGCCGACCCGGACGTGGTGCGCGCGAACGGCCGCTGGTACGCCTACGCCACCAACACCGCCGGCCTGCGGCTGCCGACCCTGGTCTCGCGCGACCTGGTGACGTGGACCCCGCTCACCGACGGGGCAGGCCAGGCGGTCGACCCGCTGCAGCCGGCCGGCTGGGTGCGCTCGCGCGGTCGCGGCAAGAGCCTGTGGGCGCCGGGCGTCGACAAGGTGGGCAACGGCTGGACAGCGGCGTACGCCGCCCCGGCCGGCACCAGCGGCGGCGAGCGGCACAACTGCATCGGGCTCTCCCGCGGCCCCTCCCCCGCCGGCCCGTTCCGGCCGGTCGGTGAGCCGCTCTGCTACGGCCAGGCCCAGCTCGGCGTGATCGACCCCGACGTGTTCGTCGACGAGACCGGGGTCCCGTGGTTGCTGTGGAAGTTCTCCGGTGTGGTGAACCGGCGCCCCGCGGGGTTGTTCATCCGCCAGCTCAACCGCGACGGCACCGGTTTCGCCGAGGGCTCCGAAACCCGCGAGCTGCTCACCCTCTCCGAGCGATGGGAGGGCGACACCATCGAGAACCCGTCGATGGTGCAGTTCCGCGGGGTGACCTACCTCTTCTACTCCGGCAGCTCGTGGGAGCGGGCCGACTACGCCACCGGCTACGCGATCTGCGCCGGCCCGCAGGGGCCGTGCGTACGGCAGAACCAGGGCCTGCCGCTGCTGTCGACGGCCACGACCGGTCACCCCGGGCCGGGCGGGGCGTCGGCGATCGTCACCGGCAAGTCGCTGCGCCTCGTCTACCACGCCTGGGACCGGGTCGGCGGGCTGCGCCGCCTCCACGTCGCTGGGCTGTGGCAGCGCGAGGACGGGACGCTCGAGGTCGTCCACCCGGGCTGAGCGGACTGAGCCGGGCTAGGGCCGCGGGGACTCGCCGCGGGCCCGCTCGACGAGCATCCGCATCCACCCGGCGACCTGCCTCATGGCGGGCTCCGCGGCGTCGAAGACCGTCACGTGCCGCCAGTAGCCGTGGACCTGGCCGAGGTAGCGGGTGCCGACGACCTCGACTCCGGCCTCGGCCAGCAGGTGGACGAGGTGCTCGCCCTCGTCGCGCAGCGGGTCGTGCTCGGCGGTCGTGACCAGCGTCGGCGGCAGGGTGTGGAGCTTCCCGGACAGCAGCGGCGCGAGGTCCGGGTCGGTCAGGTCCGCCGGCGAGGCGGCGTACTGCTCCCAGAACCAGGCGGCCTCGGCAGGGTCGAAGCCCTCGGCGGCGGTGCGGTAGGAGTCGAAGGACGCCGCCGGGTCGAGGAACGGGTAGATCAGCGCGACGCCGGTGAACCGGCCCGGGTGGCGCAGCGCGGCGACGAGGGCGAGGTTGCCGCCCGCGCTGTCGCCGTGGGAGAAGGTCGGCAGGTCGGCGAGCCCGGGCTGGGTGTCCAGCCACCCGATCGCGGCGGACAGGTCGTCCGGCGCCGCCGGGAACCGGTGCTCGGGCGGGCGGCGGTAGTCGACGCTCAGCACGGCGACCCGGGCGATCGTCGCGAAGCGGCGCACCGCCGCGTCGTGGACCTGCACGTCGTTGAGGACGAAGCCGCCGCCGTGCGCGTGCACGACCACCGCGTCGTACCCCTCCGGCAGGTAGAGGCGGGCCGGCACACCGCCGGCGTCCACGTCGCGCACCTCGGCGACCGGGACCTTCTCCAGCTTCGCCGCCTCGGCCCGGTCCTGCTGACGCGCGGCCGCGATGTCGTAGTCGGGGTCGGTCACGGGCATCTCGCCGGCGGACGCCTCCACGGCGCGCCGGGCCTGGGGGTGCAGGGCCATGCCCGCCACGGTAGTGGTCAGGTGATGGCGAGCTGGACGGTGTCGACGACCGGCTCGAAGCCCAGGGCCCGGTAGAGCTTGTTGGACGTCGGGTTGGCCTGGTCGGTGAACAAGGTGACCCGGTCGCCGCGGTCGGCGAGCCGGCGGCACACCTCGGCGACGGCGGCGCCGCCCCAACCCCGGCCGCGGTCCACAGCAGGCGTGTAGACCGGGCCGATGCGGCTGACGCCGTGCGCGGGCGGATTCGCACCCGTCAGGTGCACCGGGCGGTCGTCCTCGTCGACCCAGAACCACAGCACGCCGTCGCCGATGCACCGCTGCACGTCGTCGAGGGAGAAGGCCGTCGCCTCCGTGAGGTGCCCGGCCGCGCGGCCGGCCTGGGCGTCGGCGTCGCGGAAGAACTGCCGGATCCACCCCAGCGCCAGGTCCGCCTCGTCGGGACGCACGTCGCGCAGCCGCCCGGGGACGGGACGGGGGTCGACGAGGGTGCGCAGCTCGAAGAGCCGGTTGTGCAGGTGCACCTCGACGTGGCGCCCGGTCGCGTCGGCGACGGCTGCGGCGAACACGTCGGCGGCCGGGCGCAGGCCGCCGACGCCGGCGACGTCGGCGCCGCGGTCCAGCACCGCCCGCGCCAGCGCGGTGGCCGCGGCGTCCGGCATCGCGAGGAGGTACGGCGGCCACGGCTCGAACGGCGCGGTGCGCATCGCGAGCCCGGCGACCGAGCCGTCCGCACCGGACACGACCGCGAACCACGCGTCAGGCACTCCCGGGGGAAGCCCGTGGCGGGCGCAGCGCCGGGCCATGGAGGCGACCACGGTGGCGGTCACGGGGTCCCGGGCCAGCTCCTCCCCGGCGCGGGCGAGGAAGGTGTCCGCGTCGGTGGTGAACCACACGTCGTACGCACTGCCGGCGGGGTCCGTGGGAGCCGGTGCCGTCGGAGCCATGCCAGATCGTCGCCCGGGCGCGGGCGGGCCCTCAACCGGTTTTCGGCTCCAGCTTGTAGTGCAGGCGCATCGCGGTGGCGCCCCACATCCGCAGCACGTGGTCGGTGCGCAGCACCCCGTGGTCGTCGACGTGGACGTGGAAGCTCTCGTGGACCGGCGCACGGGAGGCGTGGGTCCGGCCGCCGTCGGCGACGACCACGTAGGCGCCGTCGGCACCGAACCCGCCCGGCGGCGACTCGAGGCGGAGGGAGCCGTCGGGCTGGACCTCCGGGCGCAGGAAGACCTGGACGTTGCCGGACTCGAGCGGGAAGGCGACGTGCACCGAGGGCCGGTCGGCGCCCGGCAGGGCACGCGTGGAGTAGCAGCCGCTGAAGACGAACTCCCCCGTGGCGCGCAGCGTGCGCAGCCAGCCGGCCGCGACCTGGCCGCCGGCGCCGTCGCGGATGACAGCGACGCGGGAGTCCATGCCGTGGGCGACGTCGAGCGGGCGCGTCGGGAGCGCGAGCTGCTCGACCCGCTTGCCGAAGAGGCGCGAGACGAGCTCGCCCGCCGGCCACGCCCACGGCGCCCACGCGCTCCACACCTCGACGTGCCAGTCCGAGGTGTGCTCGTAGAAGGCGCGCACCTGCGGCAGCAGGTCGGCGGCCCGGAAGCCGGGTCCGTCGAGCTCGGCCATCGAGGCCAGCAGCCCGGCACCGGGGGTCGCCTCGTCGACGTACCCGCCGTGCCGCTCGGCCTCGGCCGCCAGCCAGCGGTCCCGGACGACCGGTCCGGCGCTGCTCGGGGCCCGCAGCCAGGCGTGCTCGCCGGCCAGGTCGACCGGTCGGCCGGCGGCCCGCCAGAACTTCCGGGTGCCGAGGTCGGCGAGCGGGCCGAGCATCAGCCGCCCAGCCGGGCGAGCTCCTCGTCGACCACCGAGGCGTCGAGCTTGGTGAAGACCGGCGTCGGCTTGGCGACCGGCCGGCCCACCTCGACCGGCTGCCGGCCCCAGGCGGGCACGGCGGTGTAGTCGCCGGTGATCACGGGGTAGGACCGCGACGGGTCGTCGAGGTCGGTGACGTCCTCGATCCGCGGCATCGGCGCGACCGCGCCGGCCCCGCCGAACGCCTTGTCGACCTCGTTGGCCGAGAACGGCAGGAACGGGCTGAGCACCACGTTGAGGTCGGCCACGCACTGCGCCATGACGTGCAGGACCGTGCCGAGGCGATCGCTGTCCTCCTTGATCTTCCACGGCTCGGTGTCGGAGACGTACTTGTTCACCTCGGCGACCGCCCGCATCGCCTCGCCGATGGCCTGCTTCTGGCGGKGGCGGCCGATGAGGTCGCCGACGACGCCGAAGGCGGCCTCGGTCGCGTCGAGGACGGCCTGATCCTCGGCGGTGAGCTCGCCGGCCGGCGGGATCTCGCCGAAGTTCCTGGCGATCAGGTTGGCGGTGCGGTTGACCAGGTTGCCCCAGCCGGCGACCAGCTCGTCGTTGGTACGACGGACGAACTCGGCCCACGTGAAGTCGGAGTCCTGGTTCTCCGGGCCGGCGGCGGCGACGAAGTAGCGGAAGGCGTCGGGCTGGTACCGGGCCAGCAGGTCGCGCACGTAGATGACGACCTTCTTCGACGAGGAGAACTTCCTGCCCTCCATCGTCAGGAACTCGCTGGACACGACCTCGGTCGGCAGGTTGAGCACGCCGTACTCCCGCGGCTCGCCGCCCTTCGACCCGCGGCCGGCGTAGGCCAGCAGCTCGGCGGGCCAGATCTGGGAGTGGAAGGTGATGTTGTCCTTGCCCATGAAGTAGTACGACAGGGCCTCCGGGTCGTTCCACCACTCGCGCCACGCGTCGGGGTTGCCGCTGCGGCGGGCCCACTCGATCGACGCCGAGAGGTAGCCGATGACGGCATCGAACCAGACGTAGAGCTTCTTGGTGGGGTTCTCGCGCCAGCCGTCGAGGGGGACGGCGATGCCCCAGTCGATGTCGCGGGTCATCGCCCGCGGGCGGATCTCCTCGAGGATGTTCTTCGAGAAGCGGATGACGTTGGGCCGCCACAGCCCGGTCGCCTCGCGGCCGTCGAGCCACTCGGTGAGCGCCTCGGCGAGCGCCGGCAGGTCGAGGAAGAAGTGCTGGGTCTCGATGAACTCCGGCTTCTCGCCGTTGATCTTCGAGCGCGGGTCGACGAGGTCGTGCGGGTCCAGCTGGTTGCCGCAGTTGTCGCACTGGTCACCGCGCGCGCCGTCGTACCCGCAGATCGGGCAGGTGCCCTCGATGTAGCGGTCGGGCAGGGTGCGCCCGGTCGACGGGGAGATGGCGCCGTAGGTCGTCTGCTCGACGAAGTAGCCGTTCTCGTAGACGCCCAGGAACAGCTCCTGCACGACCGCGTGGTGGTTGCGCGTGGTGGTGCGGGTGTAGAGGTCGTAGCTGACGCCGAGCCCGACGAGGTCCTCGACGATGAGCCGGTGGTTCTTGTCGGCGAGCTCCTGCGGGGTCATCCCCGCCTCGTCGGCCGCGATCAGGATCGGCGTGCCGTGCTCGTCGGAGCCGGAGACCATGAGGACGTCGTTGCCCGCCATCCGCTGGTACCGGCTGAACACGTCGGAGGGCACGCCGAAACCGGCCACGTGGCCGATGTGGCGCGGCCCGTTCGCGTAGGGCCAGGCGACAGCGGAGAGGACATGCGTCATGGTCGAATCCTATTGACCCGGCGCCGGGGCCGCGCACCCGGCGCGGGCGCGAGGAAAGCACAGCCCCGGAATGACGGGCCCGGAGGTTTCGAGGCTCGGCGCCGGGGCGCCTCGCACCTCAACCACCGGAGCGACGCTCGGACCGCGGGGCGAGGCCTGCCGCCAGGCGGAGGCAGGTCCTCCCCGAGCCAACCGCGGGCGCGGCAGCGCGGCGCCCGCGGCGCCAGCCGCGTCGACGGATGCCCGCGGGCCGAGCGCAGCGAGCGCCCGTGCGGCTTCCGTCGACAGGCGACGCGCTCGCGCCGTCAGGAAAAGTCGAGGTCGCCGGTCCGGGTGCGCTTGAGCTCGAAGAAGTAGGGGTACGCAGCGACGGCGACGGTGCCGTCCCACAGCTGGCCGGCCTCCTCGCCGCGCGGGATCTTCGTCAGGACCGGGCCGAAGAAGGCGGTGCCGTTGACGTGGATCGTGGGCGTGCCGACGTCGTCGCCGACGGCGTCCATGCCCTCGTGGTGGGAGCGGGCGACGGCCTCGTCCCAGGAGGGGTCGTCGGCGGCATCGACCAGGTCGGCGTCGAGGCCGGTCTCGGCGAGCACCTCGGCGATGAGGGCACGCCCGGCGTCGGGCTCCTCGTGCAGCCGGCGGCCCTCGAGGTGGATCCGCTGGCCGAAGGCGTCGTACATCGGGCGGAGCACCTTGTCGCCGTACCGCTCCTGCGCGGCGAGCAGCACCCGGACCGGGCCCCAGGCCGGGGCGAGCAGCTCGCGGTACTCGTCCGGGAGGTCGCGGCCCTTGTTGAGGTACGCCAGCGACATCACGTGCCAGTGCACCTCGATGTCACGGACCTGCTCGACCTCGAGGATCCACCGGGACGTGATCCAGGCGAACGGGCAGAGCGGGTCGAACCAGATGTCGGCGCGGTCGGGCGTGGCAGTCGTCATGCCAGCCCAACCCCGGAACTGGTCTGGACATTCCGTCCCGGCGGGCCGTCCCGCCGGGACGGCGTCACCTGACGACCTTGACCGTGGTCTTGGCGTAGGTCGCCGGGACGACGGTGCTGCCGAGGTAGCGGACCGTGACCGGGCGCACGCCGAGCGGGCGCTTCACCTGCACCACGGCCTCCCCGTCGACGAGGGTGATGTTGCGGGACCACTGCCCGATCCTGATCTGGACCCGGCCGGTGACGGGCGTGACGCCGGTGGCGACGACGCGGGCGCGGACGATCGCCTTGCCCTTGCGCGACGCGGTGGTGACCCGCAGCGTCGGCGGGCTCTTGACGATGCCCGGCGTGGTCGAGACCTCGCTGCGCGCCGCGTAGTTCTTGCGGCCGATGTTGACCTGGACCGAGACCGACTTCCCGGCGTCCTTGCCGACGAGGCGGTAGGTCTCCCCGACCGCGCCCTTGATCGGGATGCCGTCTCGCAGCCACTGGTAGGTCGGGACCGCGTCGGCGGGCTCGAAGGTGCCGGGGCGGACGGTCAGGGTCTCCCCCACCTTGCGCTTGCCGAGGACGGCGAACGGGCGGGTGAGCTCGATCGCGCCGATGACGACCTTGCCGGCGACCACCTGGGGCGCACTGGCGGCGGTGTAGCCACCGAGGCGGGCGACGGCGACGACGCTGATCTCCTTGCCCAGCAGGTCCCGGGTGAGCGGGAGTGCCTGCTCGGCGGCGTCGGGGAGGCGCTTGCCGTCGGCGAACCAGCGCCACGCCATGTTCTTGGGCGCCGGGCTCCACGTGCCGGGGTTCGCCTGCAGCACCTCGTCGACGAAGGGCGTGCCCTCGACCGTCGGGGTCTCGACGAGGTTGATGGTGCCCGGGACGACGGCTGCCGTCGGCGCGGACTCCTGGACGGCGGAGGTGTAGCCGGACTTGTGCGCCTCGACCCGGAAGACGATCTTCTTGCCACGGTCGGCCGGCTTCGGCACGTAGGTCTTGGTGGTGACGCCGGTGGCCTCGCCCCCGACGAACCACTCACGGGAGTAGCTGCCCGGCGGGGTGGTCCAGTTGCCGTTGGTCGCGGTGAGCTTGCTGCCCACGGCGGCGGTGCCGGAGACCACCGGCGCCTTCTTGCCCTTGAGGCTCTTGTCGGTGAAGTGGATGAACCCGCTCGGCCAGCGGCCGCTGGACTTGGTGATGCGGCGCCAGTGGAAGGTGCCGCCCCAGCTGTCCTCGGAGATGATGATCTCGGTGGAGGAGACCACCTTCTCGACGTACGCGACGTGACCGGCGGACCCGCTGCCGTTCTGGTAGCGGCCCCACCACGCGATGGCGCCCACGTTGGGCACCTGGTCGGTGATGCTCTTCATCTGCAGGCCCCACTCGCTGGCGTTGCCGCCGCCGGTCCAGGGCCGGGTGGCCGGGCCGCCGTTCTTGATGACGCGGTACGCCGCGTAGTTGGTGCAGTTGTGGCCGGAGTACATCCGCCAGTACATCTTCCCGCTCACCGCGCCGTAGCCCGCGTCGGAGTAGCCGGCGGACTTGCACGCGGCATAACCACTGCAGAGGTAGGTGGTCGCTGCCGATTGCTGGAGCGGGACCACCGCCCTGGGGAGTGCGTCGACGACGACGAGTGTCGCGAACAAGGCGCTGGCGGCGACAGAGATGCCCCAGCGCATGACCATTCCCCGGCTGCGCATGCGGAACACCTTCCGACACAACTGCCACAGAACGCAACAAAAACCCCGAAAAACACACTGATCACCGGCGTGTCGCGTTGACTTTCGAAAGTTACATCGTTGTGATTCGCCGCCCTTCGGGTCGGCTGCCTGGCTGGCGCCCGAGCGGAGCGACAACGGGCCAGCCGGCAGCTCGCTGCCCGTTGTCAGACAATGCGGGGCCGGGTGCGAGGATGTCAGGCATGCCCGGCACCAACCTCACCCGCGACGAGGCGGCCACCCGCGCCGCGCTCGTCGACGTGACCTCGTACGTCATCGACCTCGACCTCAGCGACGCGACCCGCGCCGGCGTCGAGACCTTCGGCTCCACCACGACGCTGACCTTCACCTGCCGCCAGCCCGGCGCCACGACCTTCGCCGACCTGGTGGACGCCACGGTCCGCGAGGTCACGCTCAACGGCGTGGCGCTCGACCCGGCCGAGGTGTACGCCGACAGCCGCATCGCGCTGTCGGACCTGCAGGCCGAGAACGTGCTCGTCGTGAAGGCCGACTGCACCTACTCGCACACCGGCGAGGGCCTGCACCACTTCGTGGACCCGGCCGACGGCAAGGTCTACCTCTACTCGCAGTTCGAGGTCCCCGACGCCCGCCGCGTGTTCACGACCTTCGAGCAGCCCGACCTCAAGGCGCCGTTCACCTTCAACGTGACCGCCCCCGCGCACTGGAAGGTCGTCTCCAACGCGACCACCCCGCAGCCGTCCCCGCTCGGCACCACCAACGGCCAGGGCGACGAGCTCGCCGTGTGGAACTTCCCGGCGACCAAGCCGATGTCGACCTACATCACCGCGATCGTCGCCGGTGACTACTACGAGGTGCAGGACACCTACGAGGGCAAGCACGGCACCATCCCGCTGGGCCACTACTGCCGCCAGTCGCTCAAGGAGTACCTCGAGCGCGACCGCGACGAGATCGTCACGCTCACCAGGCAGGGCTTCGAGTTCTTCGAGGACGCCTTCGGCTACCCCTACCCGTTCGTGAAGTACGACCAGCTCTACGTGCCGGAGTACAACATGGGCGCGATGGAGAACGCCGGCTGCGTGACCCTGCGCGACGAGTACCTCCCCCGCTCCCGGCAGCCGCGCTCGTTCTACGAGTTCCGCGCCTCGGTGATCCTGCACGAGATGGCCCACATGTGGTTCGGCGACCTCGTCACCATGAAGTGGTGGGACGACCTGTGGCTCAACGAGTCGTTCGCCGAGTGGGCCTGCTACCACGCCGAGGCCAACGCGACGTCGTACACGGACGCGTGGACGGGCTTCACCAACGCCCGCAAGCAGACCGGCTACCGCGCGGACTCGCTGCCCTCGACGCACCCGATCGCGGCTGACAACGTCGACCTGCACGCGGTCGAGGTCAACTTCGACATGATCACCTACGCCAAGGGCGCGGCGGTGCTCAAGCAGCTGGTCGCGTGGGTCGGGCTCGAGCCCTTCCTCGCCGGGCTGCGGCAGTACTTCACGGACCACGAGTTCTCGAACACCGAGTTCACCGACCTGCTCACCGCGCTGGAGAAGGCGTCGGGCCGCGAGCTGAGCGGCTGGGCGCAGGAGTGGCTGCAGACGGCGGGCACCAACACCCTCTCCCCCGCCTTCGAGCTCACCGAGCAGGGCACCTACGGCTCGTTCTCGGTGCTGCAGACAGCGCCGGCGGACCACCCGACGCTGCGCCGCCACCGGCTCGGCATCGGCTTCTACAACACCGTCGAGGGCCGCCTGGTCCGCACCGACTACGTCGAGGTCGACGTCGAGGGCGAGCGCACCGAGCTGCCCGAGCTGGTCGGCAAGGCCCAGCCGGAGCTCCTGCTGCTCAACGACGAGGACCTGGCCTTCGCCAAGATCCGCCTCGACGAGCACTCCCGCGCCACCGCGGTCGCGCGCCTGTCCGACCTCGACGACTCGCTGGCTCGCGCGCTGGTCTGGAGCGCCGCGTGGGACATGACCCGCGACGCCGAGCTCTCCGCCACCGAGTACGTCGAGCTGGTGCTCGGCAACATCGGCAGCGAGACCGACGCCTGGGGCGTCAGCCGGATCCCGGTGTACGCCGCGCAGGCGGTCACCCTCTACAGCGACCCCGCCACCCGCGACGAGCTCGCGCTGCGCTGGGAGAAGGGCCTGCGCGCCCTCCTCGCCTCGGCCGAGCCCGGCACCGACCACCAGCTGACCTTCGCGCGCGCCTGGGCCTCGGCTGCCCGCAGCGACGACGCGATCGCCGAGCTCGAGGCACTCCTCGACGGCTCGCTGGTCCTCGACGGCCTCGCCGTCGACCAGGACCTGCGCTGGGGCCTGCTGACCGCGCTCGCCCGGGTCGGCCGCGCCGACGACGCGCGCATCGACGCCGAGCTCGCCTCCGACAACACCATCTCCGGCCAGGAGAAGTCGGCGGCCGCCCGCGCAGCGATGCCCACCGCGGAGGCCAAGGAGCGGGCGTGGCGCCAGGCCGTGCTCGACCCGGCCACGCCGAACGAGACCCAGCGCAGCGTGGTCCTCGCCTTCTGGCAGACCGGCCAGGAGGAGGTGCTCGCGCCCTACGTCGCCAGCTACCTCGCCGAGGTCGCCGGCGCCTGGGACCGCCTCGGCGCCCACAAGGCCTCGGTCGCGCTGGAGTTCATCTTCCCGCGCCTGGTCGCCACCCGGGAGACGCTCGACGCCGTCGACGGCTGGCTGGCCGAGCACGCCGACACGGTCAACCCCGGCGCCGTCCGCTACGTCCGTGAGGGCCGCGCCGACGTCGCCCGCGCCCTCGCCGCGCAGGCCGCCGACGCCGCCCACCACCGCGGCTGATCCCGGCCCCTCACGGAACGACGCCGACAGGACCCGTCGACACGACGGCCCGGCACCGCCACGGTGCCGGGCCGTCGTCGTACCCACCGGTCGCGGAGGCGATACATCGCCGACAGTCAGCGACTCGCTCGGCGGGATAGTCCCGGGTGAAAAGCACCGCGACACGCCGTCCCAGGGTGCTCTTGACCCGGGACTACCCCAGCCGGAGACGAACGGGAACCGTCCGAGGGGTGGGCGGGGCAGGGGGCAGCGACGGGATAGTCCCTGACGAAAAGCACCGGGACACGCCGTACGACGGTGCTTTTCGTCAGGGACTACCGCGCCCGGGGCGACTGAGCGATCGAGCGCCCGGGCGACGAGGCGCCGAGGTCAGTCCCTGGCGAGCTCGCCGAGGAGCTGGATGCCGCGGTCGAGGCCGCCGGCGAGGTCGCCGGCGGCGAAGCGCTCGGTCATGGCGGCGACGGCCTGGCGGGACTCCTCGTCGGTGAGGCGCTCGCGGACGTGGCCGCCCGTGACGATCTCGACGAGGCGGCGGGCGGGGTCGACCATCACCAGCACGCTGCGCGCGGGCAGCACCAGGGTGTTGTGGAGGCTGGTCGCGAACTCGCGGGGGTCACCCGCCACGTCGCCGATGTAGACGGAGATCTCGGCACGGCAGGCCTGCTCCACGGCTCGGATCGTGACGTCGAGCTTCGCCTGCTCGGCTGCGGAGAGGGCCTTGGCGGGCATGGCGACTACCAGCTGCCGCCGGCGCCGCCGGCCTTGGAGTCGGCGGAGTCAGGGGCGGCCAGCTCGCCCGGCGCCTTGCGCGGGCCGCCGAGCCACTGCGCCTCGGGCTCCAGCGCGCTGGGCCGCAGGTCCTCGCCCTTGGCCAGCGCCGGGGCGACGTAGAGGAGCGTGATGACCACGAAGACCAGCAGCGGGATGCCGCCGAGCACCAGGAACGCCTGGAGCAGGTCCACGTCCGGCTTCGCCTCCCAGCTGCCCGGACGGGGCTCAGGAGTGTCGGCGGTGGCCGCGCTCGCACCSGCCACGACGAGCGAAGCGCTCACCCCGAGGAGGGAGCACAGGGCGAGGAGGCGTCGAACAACAGTGCTGGTCACGGGAGGAGGATATCGACACCTGCTCCTGACGGGGCAGGTGGTGGCCCTCATCCGTCCCGCCCAGCCGTTTGCGAGACTGTCGGGATGCTTGCCTCCCTCCTCACCGTCGCGGCAGAGACCGACCCCTGCGCCGAGGGCGAGCAGGTCTGCGAGCTGGTCTGGGACCTCACCGACAACCGGCGCCTCGCCCAGTGGTCCGACGTCCTGATCGGCAAGCCGCTGGCGATCCTGGCGATCATCCTGCTCGGCATCGTGCTGCGCTGGGTCCTGCACCGCCTCGTCGACCGGATCGCCCGCCGCGCCGAGCGCGGCGTGCTCCCGGAGCGGGTCGAGTCCGCCGTCACCGCCCGCCGCAAGCAGCGCGCCGCCACCATGGCCGGGCTGCTCAAGAGCATCATCACCTTCATCCTCACCGCGGTCATCGGCACGATGGCGCTCAGCGAGCTCGGCGTCGACATCGCACCGATCATCGCCAGCGCCGGCATCCTGGGCCTCGCCCTCGGTTTCGGCGCCCAGTCGCTGGTCAAGGACTTCCTGGCCGGCATCTTCGTCTTCATCGAGGACCAGTACGGCGTGGGCGACGTCGTCGACGTGGGCGAGGCCAGCGGCACCGTCGAGGCGGTCACCCTGCGGATGACCCGGCTGCGCGACGTCAACGGCACGGTCTGGTACGTGCCCAACGGCGAGATCATGCGCGTGGGCAACATGAGCCAGAACTGGTCGCGCGCGGTCGTCGACGTCGGCGTCGGGTACGGCGAGGACCTGACCCGTGTGCAGGAGGTGCTGCGCGAGGTCGCCCACAGCCTGCGCGAGGACGAGGACTTCGCCAAGGTGATCATCGAGGAGCCCGAGGTCACCGGCGTGGAGATGCTCGCGGCCGACTCGGTCACCCTCCGGGTGATGGTGAAGACCGCCCCGCTCGAGCAGTGGGCCGTCGCCCGCGCCCTGCGCCAGCGGATCAAGTCGCGCTTCGACCACGAGGGCATCGAGATCCCGTTCGCGCAGCGCGTGGTGTGGCACCGCGAGGACCGGCGCGCGCAGGAGGCCGAGGCCCGCGGTCGCGAGGTCGACACCGACACCCCTGCCGCGCGGCCCGCGACCAGCAGCGAGGGATGATGGGCGACGTGGAGCAGGAGCAGACCTTCTACGAGGAGATCGGCGGGTTCGAGACCTTCCGCCGCATCGTCGCCCGCTTCTACGAGGGCGTGGCCCAGGACGAGGTGCTGCGTCCCATGTACCCGGAGGAGGACCTCGGCCCCGCCGAGGAGCGCTTCCTGCACTTCCTGGTGCAGTACTGGGGCGGCCCCACGACGTACTCGCAGCACCGCGGCCACCCCCGGCTGCGGATGCGGCACGCCCCCTTCGCCGTCGACAGCGAGGCGCGCGACCGCTGGCTGCACCACTTCCGCGCCGGCCTGGACAGCGTCGAGCTGACACCGGAGCAGGACGCGCGGTTCTGGGAGTACGTCACCCACGCCGCGAACTTCATGGTCAACACCCCCGGCTGACCCTCGCCCCGCTCAGGCGGGAGGACCGGGCGGAAATTCTTTTCGGCGGGGATGTAACGCACGGCGGACCGCGCGACAGGTATCTCATGAGGGCACGCCCTCCCGTCGCGGCCGGACCGGCCCGGCGGCACAGCTCGAGAGAGATGCCATGACCCGTCCGGACTGGATCGAGACGCTGCGCGCCGAGGTGCGTCCAGCCGATCCGGATCCGGTGCTGCTCGCGCAGCTGGCGCAGTTGAGTGCGAGCTCGACCGCTCCTGCTGCGCGACCGGGTCGGTCGGCTGGTGCACGGGCCGCGATTGTGCTGGGGGGTGCGATCGCGGTCGGTGCGACCTCGTGGGCAGCGGGTGCCCTGCCCGGGACGGAGTCTCCGTTCCGCCCCGAGGAGCGCGTCACGCACCAGCCGGCCGACCCACAACCCGACGAGGCGCGCACGCCGTCCCCGACCGAGCCCGCCCCGCCCACCGGCGGCGCCGAGCCGGCGGACCCCGCGGACCCGACCGTGCCGCAGGGCACCGGGTCCGGGCGTGCGACGCCCGACCCGGACCGTGGGCGCCCCTCCGGTCGCCCCGGTCCCCCGTCGTCCGTGCCCTCTCCGGGCGACCCACCCGGTCGCGGCGAGCTGCCCGAGCTCCCGACCCTGCCCCAGCTTCCCGACGTCCCGGCCGTGCCCTCACTGCCGGGACTTCCGGGTCTCCCCGTCCCGGACGTGCCGCCGCTCGGCGGCCGGCCGGGTGACCGCACTGCTCCCAGCCCCGACAGCGACAGCGGCGCCCGCCGCTCCCCCCGGCCGCAGGAAGCGCTGGTGGACCGGGCCCGGTGACGACGGACGACGACGTCGTCGCCGCGGCCAAGCGGGGCGATCCTGATGCGTGGCGTGAGCTCTACCGGGCGCACGCCTCCCGGCTCGTCGTCTGGCTGCGCGGGCGCCCCTGCGGCGACGAGGGTCCCGAGGACATCGCCTCCGGCGCCTGGCTGGTCGCCGCCGAGAAGGTCGCCGGCTTCCACGGCACCTCCGACGAGTTCGCCGGCTGGCTGTTCGGCATCGCCCGCAACCTCTCCGCCAACGCCCACCGGCACGCAGCTCGCCGGGAGCGGATCGCGCTCGACGACACCGCCGGGCAGCCGGTGCCGGGCCCCGAGTCTGGCTCCACCGACGTCGGCTGGGCACGCCAGCTGCTGGCGACCCTGCCCGAGCGCGAACGTGACGTGGTCACCTGCCGCGAGGTGCTCGACATGGACGTCGCGACGACCGCGACCGCGCTGGGGATCAGCGCCGTCGCCGTACGCGTGGCGCACCACCGGGCACTCAAGCGGCTGCGCCAGCAGGTGAGCCGCGAAAAAGTTTCCGAGTCGATGTAACACCCGGCGCCGCTGGCTACATGTACCCCGTGAAGGCCAGTCCCCTTCTGGGGGTGGGACTGTCCGGGCACCACCCGCATCACCCCGTACGACGCAGCACCACGCAGCACCACGCAGCACCACGCAGCACCACGCAGCAGAGACGAGACATGAGCAACCACCGGACCCAACGGCTCCGCGTCGCAGCGCCGACGCTCGAGCCCGATCCGGTGTTCCTCGGCGTCCTGGCCGAGCTCGGAGCGAGCTCGCAGCCGGTCGCCCCACGGACGGCTCGGTCGGCTGGACTCCGCATGATCGTCGCGACGGCCTCCGTGGCCGTGATCGCAGCGGCGACCTGGGCAGCTGAAATCCCACACGGCGGCGACATCCCACTGTCCCCCGCCGACAGCCCCGCCCAGCAGGAGCCCTCCGGACCGCCGAGTCACGGAAACGTCGGAACCCCACAACCCGACGTGTCCACCACGCCCGGCAGCCCCCTGTCCCCGGGGCTGCCGGGCACGACTTCCGACACCGACGGCACCGGCCGCGGCGTCGATCGCGCAGCCGAGCAGGCGCGCAAGTCCGGTGACCTGCCGGGTGCCCGCAAGGGGGCCGACAAGGGCCGGAAGACCGGCTGGGAGAAGCACGGCAACGGTGGTCCCCCGGGCCTGACCGGTACGCCGGGCCACGGGCCGGGCAAGGGCCCCCGCGCCGGCGACCGGGGCCGCGACGCCGGTCCACGTGGCACGACGGGCCACCGCGACCGCGACGCCGGTCCGCGTGGCAAGAAGAAGGGCCCGCAGCACCGCAACCCCCGCGGCCACGGCGCCGGAAACGGTCACGGCAGGTAAAGGACACCCCCGCGAATCGCTGCTGGATACTGGACCGGCAGTGGACAATGGACGCAGGTCCGGACGTCACGTCAGGACGTGACGGACAGGCAGGGGTGGAACACGGCAGTGCGCGCCGACGACGACTGCGTCGCCGCAGCGAAGCGCGGTGACGCGCTGGCCTGGCGCGACCTCTACCGCGCCCACGCCGGCCGTCTGCTCCTCTGGCTCGAGGCCCGCTCCGTCGCGGGGACCGAGTCGGCCGAGGACCTCGCCGCCGCCACCTGGATGGTCGCCGCGGAGCGGATCGCCGACTTCCACGGGGACACCGCCGACTTCGGCGGCTGGCTCTTCGGCATCGCCCGCAACCACGGCGCGAACGCGTGGCGACGCTCCGGCACCCGTTCCCGCGGGCTGGAGCTGATCGGCGCCGGCACCGAGGAGGCCGTCGCGGGGCCGGAGGGCAGCCTCATCGCCGACGAGTGGGTGCGCCAGGCCCTCGCCGCCCTGCCGCCGCGCGAGCGCGACGTCATCGCCTGCCTCGAGGTGCTCGACCTCGACGTGGCGACGACCGCGACCGCCCTGGGCATGTCGGCGGTCTCGGTCCGGGTCGCCCGCCACCGCGGGCTGCGCCGGCTGCGATCGGTGCTCGGCGAGCCCGAGCCCGCCGCGCCGGTCGATGCCGGTGACGCGACATAGAACACGTTCTACTCTGGTCCCATGACCCTGATCGTGTCCGACGAGGACCGGGTGCGCACGCTGGTGCTGAACCGGCCGGACGCCCTCAACGCCTTCAACGAGGCCCTGTACGACGCCACGGCGGACGCGCTGCTCGAGGCAGCCGAGGACCCCTCGGTCGCGGTGGTGCTCCTGACCGGCGCCGGCCGGGCGTTCAGCGCCGGGACCGACCTGCTCGAGATGCACCAGATGGCCACCGACCCGGCGTTCGAGCGCGGCAAGCACGGCTTCATCGGGCTCGTCGACGCCCTGGTCGACTTCCCGAAGCCGCTCGTGGTCGCCGTCAACGGCATCGGCCTCGGCATCGGCGCAACGATCCTCGGCTACGCCGACCTCGCCTTCATGGCGGACGACGCCCGCCTGAAGTGCCCGTTCACGTCCCTCGGGGTCGCGCCCGAGGCCGCGTCGTCGTACCTCTTCCCGGCGCTGGTCGGCCGCCAGGACGCGGCGTGGATGCTGCTCTCGGCCGAGTGGGTCTCCGCCGAGGAGGCTCGGGAGATGGGCCTGGTCCGACGGGTCTGCCCGCCGGAGGAGCTGATGGCCGTCGCCCGCGAGCACGCGACGCTGCTGGCCCGACGGCCGATCTCGTCGCTGGTCGCGGTGAAGCGCACGATGACCGAGCCGCACCGGGAGGCGGTCCGCGCCGCCCGGGACCGCGAGAACGCCGCCTTCGCCGAGCTCATGGGCGGTCCGGCGAACCTCGAGGCCCTCACCGCCTTCGCGGAGGGCCGGGAGCCGGACTTCACCGGGCTGCCGGCCGGCTGGTGAGCCTCAGCCGTCGGCCAGCGGACCGCCGAGCGCGGCGAGGACGGCCTCGCGGTAGCCCGGCGGCGGGGTGATCGAGCGCTGGGTCTCCAGGTCGAAGAACACCAGCACGACCCGCGCCCGCGAGTGCACCACACGCCCGGCCTCGCCGTCGGAGGTGATCTCGGCGTCGACCGTCATCGACTTCGTGCCGAACTCGGTCACCGTCGACCAGCAGTCGTAGGGCGTGCTGCGCAGGACCATCGGCGTGACGTACTCGAGGTTCGTCTGCGCCACCACGACCATCAGCCGCGGGAACTCCTCGAGCGCGCCCTTGAGGCGTCGCATCATCGCGATGCGCGCCTCCTGGAAGTACTCCACGTACTTCACGTTGTTCACGTGCCGGTAGATGTCGACGTCCGAGAAGCGCACCTGCAGCGGGAAGTGCGTCGCGTGGTCGTGCGGCACCTCGACGCGCACCGGGCCGGCCGGCGCGCGGTCGGGGTCGACCTCGGCGTACGGCGCCAGCGCCTCGCGCTCCTGGGGCGTGAGCCGTCGCGGCTTGGCCTCGGCCTGGAGGAACGGGGCGAGCACGGTCCGCGCCCGGAGGTAGACCGTGCGGTTGCCGGCCTCGTCCTCGTCGAAGATCTCGTGGTCGAGGGTGAAGCTCGCCGCGCGGAGCTCGCTGACCCACGACTCGATCGAGACCGTCTCCTTGCGGAACATCAGCGGCGCCCGGAAGGTCACCTCGTGGCGGACCACGACGTAGGCGTCCCCGTGCCGCTCGACCCCGGCCGCCTTGAGGCAGCTGCGCAGCAGCGCCGAGCGCGCCTCCTGCAGGTAGTCGACGTACTTCACGTTGTTCACGTGGCCCAGCAGGTCCAGGTCAGCCCAGCGGAGGGGACATTCGTAGCGGTGCCGCACGCCCCGCATGCTTCCACGCGCGCGTCGGTGCCGCGGACGGCGACCACCCAGCGTCACCGCGTAGTGTGGCGTCCGCCACGACTGCAACCTGTTCTACCTGGCCCGCACTAGTCTGTGCGGGTTCGACTCTCACCGCTCACCGAGGAGTGCCCATGCCCGAGGCCGTCATCGTTTCCGCCGCCCGTACGCCGATCGGGCGGGCGAACAAGGGCTCGCTCAAGGAGTTCCGCCCCGACGACCTCACCGCGTTCATCGCGAAGGCCGCGCTCGACAAGGTCCCCGCGCTCGACCCCAACGACGTCGACGACTTCTACCTCGGCTGCGGCCTGCCCGGCGGCGAGGCCGGCAACAACATGGCTCGCATCGTCACCACGCTCATGGGCTACGAGATCCCCGGCGCCACGGTCACCCGCTACTGCTCCTCGTCGGTGCAGACCACCCGGATGGCCTTCCACGCGATCAAGGCCGGCGAGGGCGACGTCTTCATCTCCGCTGGCGTCGAGACCGTCTCGCGCTTCCAGTTCGGCACCTCGGACCACATCCCGAACACCAAGAACCCGCTCTTCGCCGACGCCCAGGCGCGCACCGAGGAGTACGCCAAGGGCGGCCAGGACTGGCACGACCCGCGCGAGGACGGCCTGCTCCCCGACATCTACATCGCCATGGGCCAGACCGCCGAGAACGTCGCCCGCATGCGCGGCCTCGAGCGCGAGGACCTCGATCAGTTCGGCGTCCGCTCGCAGAACCTGGCCGAGAAGGCCATCGCCGACGGCTTCTGGGAGCGGGAGATCACCCCCGTCACCCTCGCCGACGGCACCGTCGTGACGAAGGACGACGGCCCGCGCGCCGGGGTCACCTACGAGGCCCTCTCCCAGCTCCAGCCGGTCTTCCGCCCCGACGGCGTGGTCACCGCCGGCAACTGCTGCCCGCTCAACGACGGTGCCGCCGCCGTCGTGATCATGTCCGACACCAAGGCCGCCGAGCTGGGCCTGACCCCGCTCGCCCGGATCGTGTCGACCGGCGTCTCCGGCCTCTCCCCCGAGATCATGGGCCTCGGCCCGGTCGAGGCGACCCGCAACGCCCTCAAGCACGCCGGCATGACCATCGACGACATCGACCTGGTCGAGATCAACGAGGCCTTCGCCGCGCAGGTGCTGCCCTCCGCCGAGGACCTCGGCATCCCGATGGAGAAGCTCAACGTCAACGGCGGTTCGATCGCCGTGGGCCACCCCTTCGGCATGACCGGCGCCCGCCTGCAGAACACGATGCTCAACTCGCTCGACTGGCACGACAAGAGCACCGGCCTGATCACCATGTGCGTCGGCGGCGGTCAGGGCATGGCGCTCATCCTCGAGCGCCTGTCCTGACGCTCGACGAGCCTGCTTGTCGGCGGCGGGTCGTACCTTCGGTGCATGAGCATCGAGGTGCGGCCCGCCGCCGATTTCGATGACGTCCGGACCCTGGTCGGGCCGAAGCGGCCGGACGCCAACGTCTGCTGGTGCCTCAGCTACCGCATCCCGTCGAGGCTGAACAACGAGCTGCGCGGCCCGGCGCGGGGTGAGTACGTCGCGAGGCTGCTCGAGGAGGGCCCGCTCGGCGTCCTCGCCTACGACGGTGACGAGCCGGTCGGCTGGGCGGCGCTCGCGCCGCGCTCGGCGACCTCCTTCGCGCGCAACCGGAAGATCCCCCACGTCGACGACCTGCCCGTGTGGTCGCTGTGGTGCATCCGGGTCCGCCCCGGCCACCGCGGCCGTGGGATCTCCCACACCCTCATCGCCGGCGCCGTCGAGCACGCCCGCACCCAGGGCGCACCCGCCGTGGAGGCCTACCCGCTGGACAACGGCGCGAAGGTCGACCTGACGATGGCCTACGCCGGGCTCCGGGCGAACTTCGAGGCGGCCGGCTTCCGCTACGTCACCGACACCACGTCGGTGCTGGCCGGGCACCCGCGGGTGCTCATGCGCCACGACCTCTGACGGCCCGGCCTCACCGGATTCGGGGGCGGCCTCGTCCTAGACTGAGGCGGTGACTGACGAGCATCCCGCCGCCGTGGCCACCCGCCACGAGCCACGGTGGCTCGACCAGGACCAGCAGCGGGCGTGGCGCTCGTTCCTGCTGGGCACCACCCTCCTCCTCGACCGGATCGACGAGGACCTCCGCCGCGACCACGGCCTGTCCGCGGTCGAGTACGAGATCCTCGTCCGGCTCTCCGAGGCCGACGGCCAGCTGCGCATGGCCCGCCTCGCGGCGTCGCTGGCGCACAGCCGGAGCCGGGTCACCCACACCGTGAAGCGGATGGAGGCAGCCGGCCTGGTCCGCCGCGCCGGCTCCCCCGACGACGGCCGCGGCGTCGTCTGCCTGCTCACCGACGACGGGTACGACGTCCTGCGCGCCGCCGCCCCGAGCCACGTCGAGACCGTCCGCCAGTCCCTCGTCGACCTCGTCCCCCACGAGGACCTGATGGCCCTCGGCCGGGTGATGGACGCCGTCTGCGACCAGCTCATCGACGCCCACCCGGAGCGCGAGCTGCGCTGACCCGTGCCCGCGCGCGTGGCGCGGCCTGGCTGCTGGGTGGGTCTGGCGGTGGGCGGGTCTGGCGGTGGGCGGGTCTGGCTGGTGGGTGGGTCGTGGGCCCGCCGGGAGCCGGTCCCCGACGTGGTCGGCCCAGGCGCCTGCGGCGCCTCCCGCCGGCCCCCTCGCGAAGGCTCCGAGCGGGGACCCCGCCGCCGGCGTCACCACTCCCCCGCGCAAGCCGGAATCACACACAGACGCCG
>NZ_VLJQ01000079.1:0-18511 GCF_007829375.1 Nocardioides sp. J9
GCCGATGGCGAGGGAGGCGGTGCGCCCCTCGGCGAGGCCGTCGGCGAGCAGGCGGTCGACCTCGTCGAGGAGGCCGGCGTCGAACATGGCGTGGACGCGGGTGGCGATGCGCTGCTCGAGGACGTCGCGCGGGATCTCGACGCCGACCTGCACGGTGGCGGGGTCGACGTACTCCTGCACGGGGAGGGTGGCGCTGAACGGGCGGCCGGTGAGCTCGATGACCTCGAGGGCGCGCACGATGCGGCGGCCGTTGGCGGGCTCGATCCGGTCGGCGGCGTCGGGGTCGAGCTCGCGGAGGCGGGCGTGGAGGGCGGCGGGGCCGACGTCGGCGAGCTCGGCCTCGTAGCGGGCGCGCAGGTCGGGGTCGGTGCCGGGGAAGTCGAAGCGGTCGAGAATCGCGCGGGTGTAGAGCGCGGAGCCGCCGACGAGGACCGGGACGCAGCCGCGGTCGCGGATGTCGGCGATCGCGGCGCGGGCCCAGCCCTGGAACTCGGCGACGGTCGCGGGGTCGCGCACGGACAGGGTGTCGAGCAGGTGGTGCGGGATGCCGCGTCGTTCGGAGACGGGCAGCTTCGCCGTACCGATGTCCATGCCGCGGTAGACCTGCATCGCGTCGGTGTTGACGACCTCTCCCCCGAGGGCCTCGGCGAGGTCGAGGGAGAGGGAGGTCTTGCCGCTGGCGGTGGGCCCGACGATGGCCACGACCGGGATCGGGGACGGGCGCTGCGGCATGGAGACAGTGTGGCAAGGTTGCTCCGACGGCCCGGAGCGGGTCGCCACCTTCGACCTTTGGGGGTTCTCGTGGGCTTTCTGGACAACGCCAAGGACAAGCTGACGGACGCCGTCGACAAGCACGGCGACAAGATCGGCGACGGCCTCGACAAGGCTGCCGACGTCGCGTCGAAGAAGACCGGCGGCAAGTTCGACGACAAGATCGACACCGGCGTCGAGAAGGCGAAGGACGCCCTCGACAGCCTCGACGGCAAGAACGACGACATCCGCTGAGTCCCACCCGCGTGTCCGTCCATGACCCGGCGACCGGGAAGACCCGCTTCGTCGTCGTCCCCGCCTCCTACGTCTTCCTCCTCCGCGAGGCGACCGGGGGCTCCGGCACCGAGGTGCTGCTGCAGCTGAGGCAGGGCACCGGCTACATGGACGGGCACTGGGCTGCCGCGGCCGCCGGCCACGTCGAGCGTGGCGAGACCGCCGAGCAGGCGGCGCGGCGTGAGGCGCTCGAGGAGGTCGCAGTCAGCGACCTCGACCTGTCGTTCGTCACGGCGATGCAGCGCACGGCGCACGACCTGCCGATCGACGAGCGCATCGACTTCTTCTTCACCGCCCGCTCCTGGACGGGCGAGCCGCGGATCGTGGAGGCGGCCAAGTGCGCGGACCTGCGGTGGTTCGCGCTCGACGACCTGCCCGACCCCGTCGTGCCCCACGAGCGGGTCGTCCTCGACGGGCTGCGCACCGGCGACCTGGCGCCGCTGACGCACTTCGGCTTCTGAGCCTCCGGATCAAACCGCGCCGCGCGGATACCGCCCTACCGAGTGTTCCCGAGACACTGGGAGGGGATGGACATGAACGCTGACCTGCCACCGCAGCCCGAGCCGAAGGTGGAGCCGCCCGAGCCGGCACCCGGCGGGCCGAACAGCATCGAGGGCGTCGGGGGCGACGGGCCGCGCAGCACCGTGGGACGCGACCCGAACCCCATGCACAACCCGGCGACCGACGAGATCCCGGAGGCGGCCGTCGAGGAGGAGGACACCGACACTGCGGCCACCCGCGGCGACCCGGAGGTCCCGCCGGAGTCCGAGTCCCCGGCCTGAGCCGTCAGGCCCGGTTAGCGCAGCCGTACGACGTCGAGGSGGGTCTCCACGACCCCGCCGTCGGCGGAGCGCTCGACGAAGTAGGCGCCCTTGCCGTCGACCTCGGTGAACGCGCCGGCGACCYCGGTCCCGCGGTAGAGCACGCCGACGCCGTCGTCGGTGGCGTAGCCGGACGGCAGCACGCCGTCGCCGACGAGCTTGTGGAAGAGCGGGCGGCGCTGCTCCTCGGAGTCGTAGTGGACCCCGTTGGACCAGGGCAGCAGGCCGAGCCCGTTGGTGAACGGGCGCAGGTCGGGGCCGAAGGAGTCGGTCGTCCCGCCGACGTGCCAGCACAGCGAGCCGGCGGAGACCCCGGTGAGCACGACACCGGCCTCCCAGGCCTCGCGCAGGGCGGCGTCGACGCCGTGCAGCTCCCACATCGCGAGCAGCCCGGCGACGCTGCCGCCCCAGACCCAGATGACGTCCTGCTCGAGCAGGTGCCCGCGCACGTCCTCGATGTTGGGCATCGGGAAGAGCTGCAGGTGGCTGCCGTGGAAGCCGGCCTCCTGCGCCATGTCGTAGAAGTCCCGGATCACCGCCGGGGCGTCACCGCAGGCGGTGCCGATGAAGCAGACGCGGGGCGTGCGACCGTCCACACCGGCGAGGTCGATGGCATGACGGGTCAACGGGCCGACGCTCCAGCGCGTTCGTACGCCCGGAAGGATGCCGCCCGAGGTTGCGAGAATCGTTCGTTCCGCTGGCATCGGCCACGAACCTAGCCCAGCGGAGGCCTCCGGCTCAACGGCAGGCGGGAGCCTCCGGCAGCGGCGCGGGTACGCCGACGGACGGCATCCCGAGCCCGACGGCCGGTCCGGTGGCGGGCGGCTCGGCGGTGCGGCGCTCCCACGCGTCGCCCGAGCGGGTGCGGCGCAGCGAACGCACCGGGCCGTCGGCGACGAGGTGGTGCGGCGCGGCGTAGGTGACCTGGACGGTGACCATGTCGCCGGGGCGCGGTGCGCCCTCGACCTGGGAGAAGTCGGCCTCGAAGTGCACCAGCCGGTTGTCGGGCGCGCGGCCGGAGAGCCGCATGGTGGCGGCGTCCTTGCGGCCCTCGCCCTCGGCAACCATCAGCTCGAGCTCACGCCCGACCAGCCGCTTGTTCTCGTCCCACGTGATCTCGTTGACCAGCTCGACGAGGCGGTTGTAGCGGTCGGTCACCACGGCCTGGTCGACCTGGTCGGGCAGGGTGGCGGCCGGCGTGCCGGGGCGCTTGGAGTACTGGAAGGTGAACGCCCCGGAGAAGCGCGCCTCGCGGACGACCTTCAGCGTCTCCTGGAAGTCCTCCTCGGTCTCACCGGGGAAGCCGACGATGATGTCGGTGGTGATGGCGGCGTCGGGGATCGCGGCGCGCACGCGCTCGATGATGCCGAGGAACTTCTCCTGGCGGTAGGAGCGGCGCATGTCCTTGAGGACCTTCGAGGATCCGGACTGCAGCGGCATGTGCAGGCTCGGCATCACGTTCGGGGTCTCGGCCATCGCCTCGATGACGTCGTCGGTGAACTCGGCCGGGTGGGGGCTGGTGAAGCGCACCCGCTCGAGGCCCTCGATCTCGCCGCAGGCCCGCAGCAGCTTGGAGAAGGCCTGCCGGTCGCCGAACTCCACGCCGTACGCGTTGACGTTCTGGCCGAGCAGGGTGACCTCGGAGACGCCCTCGGCGACGAGCGCCTCGATCTCGGCGAGGATCTCGCCGGGGCGCCGGTCCTTCTCCTTGCCGCGCAGGCTCGGGACGATGCAGAAGGTGCAGGTGTTGTTGCAGCCGACGCTGACCGACACCCAGGCGGCGTAGGCGGACTCGCGCTTGGTGGGCAGCGTCGAGGGGAAGACGTCGAGCGACTCCAGGATCTCGACCTGCGCCTCCTGCTGGACCCGCGCCCGGTCGAGCAGCGCCGGCAGGGAGCCGATGTTGTGGGTGCCGAAGACGACGTCGACCCACGGGGCCTTCTTCACGACCGTGTCGCGGTCCTTCTGCGCCATGCAGCCGCCGACGGCGATCTGCATGCCGGGCCGCTTCGCCTTGACCGGCGCAAGGTGGCCGAGGTTGCCGTAGAGGCGGTTGTCCGCGTTCTCCCGCACCGCGCAGGTGTTGAAGACGACGACGTCGGCCTGCTCCCCCTCGGGGGCAGGCAGGTAGCCCGCGTCCTCGAGCAGCCCGGAGAGGCGCTCGGAGTCGTGCACGTTCATCTGGCACCCGTAGGTGCGGACCTCGTAGGTCCGGGGCTGCGCTGCGGTCGTCATGGCGTCCTCAAGGGTACGGCGGGCGGCGCGCACCCCCCGAATCTCGATGCCGTCACGAATTGGTCTCGGCGGCCCGTCGCTCTAGCCGGTGGCGTGGATCACGCGCTAGCGTCCGGACGCATGACCGTCTCCGACGATGCAGCGGTTGATCTCGGCAAGGTTCGCCCCGGCGAGCCTCTCGTGGAGCTGCACGGCGTCCAGAAGTGGTACGGCGACCTCCACGTCCTCCAGGACATCGACCTCACCGTCACGCGGGGTGAGGTCGTGGTCGTGATCGGCCCGTCGGGTTCCGGCAAGTCCACGCTGTGCCGCACCATCAACCGGCTCGAGACCATCGACGAGGGCCAGATCCTCGTCGACGGCAAGGAGCTGCCGCAGGAGGGCAAGGCGCTCGCCGCACACCGTGCCGACGTCGGCATGGTGTTCCAGAGCTTCAATCTCTTCGCCCACAAGACGATCCTCGAGAACGTCACGCTCGGGCCGATCAAGGTCCGCAAGATGCCGAAGGCCGACGCCGAGGCCCTGGCGAAGGACCTCCTCGAACGCGTCGGCGTCGCCCACCAGGCGGCCAAGTACCCCGCCCAGCTCTCCGGCGGCCAGCAGCAGCGGGTCGCGATCGCCCGCGCCCTGGCCATGGAGCCGAAGGTGATGCTCTTCGACGAGCCGACCTCTGCGCTGGACCCGGAGATGATCAAGGAGGTCCTCGACGTCATGGTCCGTCTCGCGCAGCGCGGGATGACGATGATCGTGGTGACCCACGAGATGGGCTTCGCCCGCACGGCCGCCAACCGGGTGGTGTTCATGGCCGACGGCCAGATCGTCGAGACGGCCGATCCGGAGAGCTTCTTCACCAACCCGCAGAGCGATCGCGCCAAGGACTTCCTCGGCAAGATCCTCAAGCACTGACTGTTCGACCAACTCGGCTAGGAGAGGAAAGAAGGATGCGACTCAGGAAAGCCTTCGCGGCAGGTGCCGCAGGGATCGCAATTGCTGCCGGGCTGGCGGCCTGCGGTGACGCGGGCAACGACAGCGAGGGACGCGACGTCGAGGCCGCCGACGACTGTGACGGCAAGTTCGACGAGGGCACCCGCATGGCCGAGCTCGCCGAGGCGGGCGAGATCACCGTGGGCGTGAAGTACGACCAGCCCGGCCTCGGGTTCAAGGGCGCCACCGACGACGTGCCGAGCGGCTTCGACGTCGAGGTCGCCAAGCTGCTCGTCGCGGACCTGTGCATCGACCCCGCGTCGAGCAACGTGACGTGGGAGGAGACGATCTCCGACAACCGCGAGCCCTACCTCGAGTCGGGCAAGGTCGACGTCGTCCTGGCGTCGTACTCGATCACCGACGACCGCCGCAAGGTCGTCGGCCAGACCGGGCCCTACATGGTCACCGGCCAGCAGATCCTCGTGAAGGAGGACAGCGACGTCGCGGGCATCGAGGACCTCGAGGGCAAGGAGGTCTGCTCGGTGACCGGCTCCACGTCGCTGGAGAACGTCAAGGCCAAGGGCGCCAAGGGTGTCGGCGCCGACTCCTACTCCGAGTGTGCGGAGAAGGTCCTCGACGGCACCTACGCCGCGATGTCGACCGACGGCTCGATCCTCGCCGGCCTCGCCGCGCAGAACGAGGGCCAGCTCAAGGTCGTCGGCGACGAGTTCTCCGAGGAGCGCATCGGCGTCGGCTACAGCAAGGACCACCCGGAGATGTGCGAGTGGATCAACGGCGTCCTGGAGAAGGCGTTCGACGACGGATCGTGGGCCGAGGCCTTCGAGCTGACCCTCGGGCCCTCGGGCGTCGAGACTCCGGAGCCGCCGGAGCTGGACGCCTGCCAGTGACCCACGCCTGACCCCGGAGCCGGGGGCCTGCCCACCAGCGGGTCCCCGGCTCCCTCGACGGAGAGGGGGATGTCGTTGGAAGCGATCCTCGACAACCTCGACGAGTTCTTCAAGGCGTTCGGCTACACGCTCTTCCTGTTCCTGGTGACGGCCGTGGCCTCGTTGATCCTCGGCACGATCCTCGTGGCGATGCGGGTCGGACCGATCGCCGTGCTGCGCGTCCTCGGCTCGGTCTACGTGACGTTGGTGCGCAACACGCCACTCGTGCTCATCTTCATCTTCTTCCACTTCGCGGCCCCGATCATCGGGATCAACTTCAAGTGGGTCCAGGTGCACATCGGCACCTTCGACTTCACCTCGGCGTTTGCGACCGCCTTCGTCGCCCTGAGCCTCTACACCGCCTGCTTCGTCTGCGAAGGCCTGCGCTCGGGCGTCAACGCCGTCCCGATGGGCCAGGCCGAGGCAGCGCGGGCGATCGGGTTGCCGTTCCTCGGCGTCATGCGTGAGGTGATCCTCCCGCAGGCGGTCCGGGCCTCCGTCCCGCCGGTCGCCAGCGCGCTGATCGCGATGCTGAAGAACACCTCCGTCGCCGGCGTCTTCTTCCTCGCCGAAGCCACCGCCACCATGCGCGGGCTCACCAACGACTACAGCAGCCAGCGAATCGGGATCTTCCTCTGCTTCGCCGTCGGCTACATCGTGCTGGTCGAGATCGTGTCGATGATCTCGCTCGCCCTCGAACGACGCTGGAGGATCGCCTGATGGCCGCGAGTGTTCTCTTCGACGCGCCCGGGCCGCGGACCCGGGTCCGCCACCGCATCTACAGCATCGTCGCGTCGGCGGCGATCGTCGCCGCGCTCGCGTACGCCGCGTGGAAGCTCTACGACGACGGCCAGTTCGAGTACGACCTGTGGGAAGCCTTCGTCACGCCGGATTACGTCCGGGCCCTGCTCGTCGACGGCCTGGTCGTCACGGTCACGATGGCCGCCTTCGCGATCATCGGCGCCGTCATCTTCGGGTTCCTCTTCGGCGTCGCCAAGATGTCCGACCATCGCTGGATCCGCTGGCCCGCGTGGGTGGTCGTGGAGTTCTTCCGCGCCATGCCCGTGCTGCTGCTGATGATCTTCGTGTTCTTCATGTGGTTCATCTCGTCGCGCGCCGGCTTCCTGTGGATCGACCAGGCCGGCGGCTTCTTCGCCGTCGTCATCGCGCTCACCTGCTACAACGGCGCCGTCCTCGCCGAGGTCGTCCGCGCGGGCGTGCAGGCGGTCCCGAAGGGGCAGGCGGAGGCGGCGTACGCCATCGGCATGCGCAAGACCCAGGTGATGACGATCATCCAGCTGCCCCAGGCGGTGAAGGTGATGCTGCCCGCGATCATCAGCCAGATGGTGGTGGCGCTGAAGGACACCAGCCTCGGCTACGCGGTCGCAGCCCCCGGCCTCACCAAGGTCGGCCAGCAGATCTACAAGGAGCTGCACAACCAGGTCCCGACCGCGATCGTGGTCGCGATCCTCTACGTCACCCTCAACCTGCTCCTGACCTGGCTGGCCACGTGGGTGCAGAGGCGGTTCGTCGGGGAGAAGAAGATCGACGTCGTCAAGGTCGCCGCCGGCATCGACGAGGACCGCGCCGCGCGCTGACCCCGGCCGGGCTCACTTCTTGCTGGTCACCCAGAGGTTGATGACGCCCTCGATCACGACCGTGCCGTCCTCGCGGACGCCGCGGACGCGGACCGGCAGGTCGCCGTCCGCGGTGTCCCACTGCTCCTGGTCGGTCTCGGCGATGCAGGTGATGCTGCTGGTGGCCTTGGCGGTGTAGGAGACCGTCATGCCCTTGGGGATCCAGCGCTTGCCGCTGGGGATGGTGGACTCGGCGAGACCGCCCATCGCCATCTCGAGGCCGTTGCACAGCGCGATGGCGTGCACGGTGCCGAGGTGGTTCTGCACGCTGCGCCGCTTGGGGATCACGACCTCGGCGTAGTTGGGCCGGAGCTCGGTCACGCGCGGGTGGATGCTGGCGAAGTAGGGCGCCTTCTGCGCGAACGCGAGCGAGAAGACCCGCTTGCCGATCGTGCCGCCGACGACGGGCAGGCCGGTCGTGGTCTTCCAGAGGTTCTGCACCTGGGTCATGGCGGCGACATTACTGGTCGGTAACAACTGCGGCAAGGGTGTCTCAGCGCACCCGGGCGACGACGAAGGTGCGCCGGAAGGGGAAGACCACGCCGTGGCCGTCGTCGGGGTACGCCGCCCGCAGCCGTGACTTGTACTCCGCCTCGAACCGCGGGCGGAGGTCCGTGGGCAGGCCCTGGAGCACCGGGCGGGCCCCGGTGCCGGAGACCCAGGTGAAGACCGGGTCCTCGCCGTGCAGGACGTGGAGGTAGGTCGTCTCCCAGGCGTCGACCTCGCACCCGAGCGGCTGCAGGGCCCGCAGGTAGGTCGCGGCGTCGTGGGCGGAGACCCGGGCGGCGCCGGCGGTGTGGGCGTCGTACGGCGGCTCGGCGGCCAGCTCCGCAAGCAGGGTGTGGCTCGGGGCGACGTGGTTGCCGGGCACCTGGAAGGCCAGCCAGCCGCCGGGGGCGACGGCGCGGACCAGGTCGGGCAGCAGGTCGAGGTGGTCGGGGACCCACTGCAGGGTCGCGTTGGACACCAGCACGTCGACAGAGCCGGGCTCGGCGCCGCGCAGCCAGTCGCGCAGGTCGGCCGTGTGGAAGACGACCCGCTCGGCGGCCGGACTGTCGGTGGCCGCGCGCACCATGTCGGCACTGGAGTCGATGCCGGTGACCGCAGCGGCCGGCCAGCGGTCAGCGAGGAGGGAGGTGAGGTTGCCAGGTCCACAACCGAGGTCGACGACCACCCGCGGCCCGGTGGCGTCGACGCGCGCGACGAGGTCGACGAACGGACGCCCGCGCTCCCCCGCGAAGGCGAGGTAGCGCTCCGGGTCCCACGTCGTCACGAGCGGTCCGCCGCCCGCTCGTGGAGGTGCTCGAGGATCCGGGCGTTGACCACGTCGGGGCGCTCGAGCTGGAGGAAGTGGCCTGCTCCCTCCACGACCGCGACCCGGCTGCCGGCGGGCAGCCGGCTGGCGGTCCGGGCGGCCCAGCGCGGGTCGAGGCAGCCGTCGTCGGCGCCCTGCAGGAAGAGCAGCGGCAGTCGTGGCTCGCCGACCCAGTCGCGTGCGTGCGACTGGTAGGCGGCCGGGAGGCGCCAGGTGCGCGGCTGCGCGCGGTAGTAGCCGATCGCGGCGGAGCGGTGGGCGTCGTCCGGCAGGGCGGCCGCGAGGTGGGCGAGGTCCTCGCTCGCGTCGTAGCCGGGCGACCAGCGGTGCCACAGGTGCGCGACGAACCGGTCGAAGGTGCGCTCGGGCAGGCCGGGCAGCTGGTTGAAGACGGTGTACCAGCTGAAGGTCGCCTGCCGCGCCAGGATCCGCAGCCAGCGGGTCCAGTCGTCCGCGCGCGGGTGCATCGCCGGGATCGGCGGGACGGCCAGCGCCACGACGTCGCCGAACGGGTTCGCCGCGGCCGCGGCGATGCCGTTGGCGGTGATGGCGCCCCAGTCGTGGCCGACGAGCAGCGCGCGGTCGTCGCCGCGGAGGTGGCGGTGCAGCGCGATCGCGTCGTCCATGAGGGCCGGCACGTGGTAGCTGCCGTCGGCGGGCAGGTCGCTGGGCGCGTAGCCGCGGGTGAACGGCGCGACGACGCGATAGCCCTCCTCGGCCAGCACGGGACCGAGGTGGCGCCAGGTGTGCGCGGTGTCCGGGAAGCCGTGCAGCAGCACGGCGAGCGGCCGGTCGAGGTCGCCCACGTCGCCCCAGCTGAGGCTGGCCAGGGTGATCCGCTCGAGGGTGTCGGTGCGCTGGTCCACACCTCGACCCTACGCGGCGCGTATCTTGACATCAAGATTCTCGACGCATCCGCTACGGTGAGCACATGCGGGACGAGGTGGACGACCTGGTGGAGGCCTGGGCGCGCGAGCGCCACGACCTCGACCTCGGCCCGGTCGCCGTGTTCAGCCGGATCTCCCGGCTGGCCCACCACGTCGACCGCGCCCGGCGGCAGGCCTTCATGGCGCACGACATCGAGCTCTGGGAGTTCGACGTGCTCGCCGCGCTGCGGCGGGCGGGCGCGCCCTACGAGCTCTCCCCCGGCCGCCTGCTGCGCGAGACGCTGGTGACCAGCGGGACGATGACCAACCGCGTCGACCGGCTGGCGACGCGGGGCCTCGTCGAGCGCCACCCGGACCCGTCGGACCGACGGGGCGTGCTGGTGCGCCTGACCCCCGAGGGCAAGGACGCCGTCGACGGCGCGTTCGGCGCGCTGCTCGACGCCGAGCGGGAGCTGCTGGCCGGGCTGTCGCCGTCGGACCAGAAGGAGCTGGCCGACCTGCTCCGGCGCCTGCTGGTGCCCTTCGCCGGCCAGGACTAGCCCGGCTGGGCGCTCTCGCCCCGTGGGTGGCGGCGCAGCTGCCACCCCAGCAGCGGCAGGCCCGCGCCGAAGCAGACGAGCCCGAGCACACCGGCGACGAGGTAGCGCCGCGGGATGTCGGCGAAGGAGCTGCGGTAGGTGCGGCGGTCGTCGCTGCGGAGCAGCCCGACGTAGTCGCCGGCGAGGTAGAGACCGGCGACGACGCCGTCAGGACCCCGCTTCTTGCCGGTGTAGGCGCTGCCGAAGCCGTCGTCGGCCGGCACGAAGTGGATCCGGGTCCGGTACCCGTCGCCCGAGCGGGTCCGCCGCCGGTCGAGCTCGCCGGGCACGGCGGACAGGCAGTCGTCGGCGGTCGGGCTCGGCTGGTCGCAGAGGTCGAGGGCGTCGTACCTGCGGTCGTTGGCGACGTGGCCGAGCACCCAGCTGCCGAGCGCGGTGACGAGGCCGAGCACGACCACGGCGGCCGCGAGCCGCTGGCCGGTCGTGCGCAGGCCACGCGGGTCGAGCGCACCGACCCAGCCGAGGTCCCGAGAACGCCCCATCGTCAGTCCAGCAGCTCCGCGGCCTCGAGCCACTCCATCTCGGCGGCCTCCTTCTCCTCGTGCAGCGCTCCCAGCGCCTCGGAGATCTCGGTGAGCTTCTCCGGGTCGGAGGCGTGCGCCGCCAGCTGCTCGGTCAGCTCCGCCTCGCGCGCGGCGAGCCGGGCGAGGACCTTGTCGAGCCGCGCCACCGTCTTGCGCGCCGCCCGCTCCTCGGCCGAGCCGGGCTTGGCCTTCGGAGTGGTGGCGGGGGTGGTGGCGGGGGCGGCGTCCGCGGACGGCGGGCCGGGCACGGGCGCGGCCGGGGTGGCCGGCGCGGGCTTCGCGACGTCGAGGTGCATGGCCGCGGCCCGGCGCTCGAGGTACTCGTCGACCCCGCGCGGCAGCATCGAGATCTGGCCGTCTCCGAGCAGGGCCCACACGGAGTCGGTGACCCGCTCGAGGAAGTAGCGGTCGTGCGAGACCACGACCAGGGTGCCGGGCCACCCGTCCAGGAAGTCCTCGAGCACGTTGAGGGTCTCGATGTCGAGGTCGTTGGTGGGCTCGTCGAGGAGCAGCACGTTCGGCTCGGTGAGCAGCAGCCTCAGGAGCTGGAAGCGGCGCCGCTCGCCGCCGGAGAGGTCGCCGAGACGGGCGGTGAGCTTGTCCCCGGTGAAGCCGAAGCGCTCGAGCATCGAGGTCGCGCTGATCTCGCCGTCGGCGGTGCGGGTGACGCGGCGGATCGACTCGACGGTGGCGAGCACCCGCGACTCGGGGTCCTCGAACTCCACACTCTGCGAGAGGTGCTGGAGCGCGACGGTGCGGCCGTGGCGCACCGTGCCGGCCTGCGGGGCGGCCTCACCGGCGAGCAGGGACAGGACGGAGGTCTTTCCGGCGCCGTTGACCCCGACCAGTCCGACGCGGTCGCCGGGGCCCAGGCGCCAGGTGGCCTGCTTCAGCAGCTGCCGCGGGCCACGGGAGAAGTCGACGTCCTCGACGTCGATGACGTCCTTGCCGAGGCGCTGGGCCGCGAAGCGCTGGAGCTCGAGCCGGTCGCGCGGCGGGGGGACGTCCTCGATCAGCGCGTTGGCGGCGTCGATGCGGAACTTCGGCTTGGACGTGCGGGCGGGGGCGCCGCGGCGCAGCCAGGCCAGCTCCTTGCGGACGAGGTTCTGCCGGCGGGCCTCGGAGGCGGCCGCCTGCCGCTGCCGCTCGGCCTTCGCGAGCACGAAGGCGGCGTACCCGCCCTCGTAGCTGTCGACGACGCCGTCGTGGACCTCCCAGGTCTGCTGGCAGACGGCGTCGAGGAACCACCGGTCGTGGGTGACCACGACGAGCGCGGAGGAGCGGGCGGCGAGGTGCGAAGCCAGCCAGGCCACCGCCTCGACGTCGAGGTGGTTGGTCGGCTCGTCGAGGATGATCAGGTCGTGCTCGCCGAGCAGCAGCCCGGCCAAGGCGCAGCGGCGGCGCTCGCCGCCGGAGAGGCCGGCGACGGCGCGGTCGAGGTCGATGCCGGCGAGCAGCACGTCGACGATCTCCCGCAGCCGGGAGTCGGCCGCCCACTCGTGGTCGGCCATGCCTTGCAGCACGACCTCGCGGACGGTGTGGCTGTCCTCGAAGTCGTCGTGCTGCGCGAGCACACCGAGCAGGAGCCCCCGCTGGCGGGAGACGCGACCCTCGTCGGGCTCCTCGGCGCCGGTCATGATCCGCAGCAGCGTGGTCTTGCCGTCGCCGTTGCGGCCGACGATGCCGATCCGCTCGCCGGCGGACACGCCGAGCGAGACGTCGGTGAGCAGCGGCCGGATGCCGTAGGACTTCGAGACCCGCTCGAGGTTGAGCAGGCTCCGTCCCGTCCCGGGCTCAGGCATAGGTCACCACGTGCGCTCCGGCGACCGGTCCCGGTGCGATCGTGCACCGCAGGCCACGCTCGGTCAGCTCCGCCACGGCGTTGCGCGCCTCCTCGACGTCGTCGTGCAGCATCAGCAGGGTCGGCCCGGACCCGGACAGCAGGACGCCGTCGGGGCCGAGGACCCGCAGCTGGGCCTCGACGTCGACGAGGTCGGGGCGCAGGTCGCGGGCCGCGGCCCACAGGTCGTTGTGCAGCAGGGCGCCGACCTCGTCGGTGTAGCCCTCGGCGAGGGCATCGAGCAGCGCCTGCGGGAGCGACGGCTCGGCCTCCGCATCCGGGGCGAGCAGGTCGAAGCGCCGGTAGACCTCCGGCGTCGACAGGCCCTGGTCGGAGAGGACGACGACCCACCACACCGAGGTGCTGTCCGGGACGGGGGTGACGACCTCGCCGCGGCCGGTGCCCAGGGCGGTGCCGCCGACGAGCGCGAAGGGGACGTCGCTGCCCAGCTCGCCGGCGATGCGCAGCAGGTCCTCGTCGCTGGTCTGCAGGTCCCAGAGCCGGTCGAGCGCGAGCAGGGTCGCTGCGGCGTCAGCGGAGCCGCCCGCCATCCCGCCCATCACGGGGATGCCCTTGGCGATGGTGATCCGCGCCGCCAGGTCCAGGCCGTGGTGCGCGACGAGCGCGCGGCCGGACCGGATGGCGATGTTGTCGTCGTCGAGGGGCACGCCGTCGACCGGGGAGGTCAGGCCGACGGACCAGTCGGGGGCCTCGGTGACCGTGACGTCGTCGTACAGCCCGACGGCCTGGTAGACGGTGGCCAGCGGGTGGAAGCCGTCCGCACGGGGGCTGCCGACCCCGAGGTGCAGGTTGATCTTGGCCGGCGCCCGGACGGTGACCCGGGCGTTCGGCTCGACGCGCGCCTCACTCATCGGCGCCTGCCTGCTCCCGCAGCGCGACGGTGAGGGCGACGAACTCGTCGATGCCGAGCATCTCGCCGCGGGTGAGCGGGTCGATCCCGGCGGCCCGCAGCGCGGCCTCGGCGGGCTCGGAGCCCCCGGCGAGGGTGCGCAGCGCGCCGCGCAGCGCCTTGCGCCGCTGCGCGAAGGCCGCGTCGATGACCGCGAACACCTCCTCGCGGGTGACCCGGTCGGTGGGCGGCTCGCGGCGGGTCCACGCGACGAGACCCGAGTCGACGTTGGGGGCGGGCCAGAAGACGTTGCGGCCGATGGCACCGGCGCGGCGCACGTCGGCGAACCAGGCGGCCTTGGCCGAGGGGACGCCGTAGACCTTCGACCCGGGCGGGGCCGCGAGCCGGTCGGCGACCTCGGCCTGCACCATCACCAGGCCGTGCTCCAGCGACGGCAGCAGCGCCATCAGGTGCAGCAGGACCGGGACGGAGACGTTGTAGGGCAGGTTCGCGACGAGCGCCTGCGGCGGCGGGCCGGGTACGGCGTCGACCGTCATCGCGTCCGCGAGCACGACCTGGAACCGGTCGGCCTGCGCGGGCGCGTAGGCGGCGATCGTGGTGGGCAGCTCGCCGGCGAGCAGCGGGTCGACCTCGATCGCGGTGACCGTCGCGCCGGCCTCGAGCAGGGCGAGGGTCAGCGAGCCGAGGCCGGGGCCGACCTCGACGACGACCTCGCCGTCGACCACTCCGGACTCGCGCACGATGCGGCGCACGGTGTTGGCGTCGATGACGAAGTTCTGACCGCGCTGCTTGGTCGGGCGCAGGTCGAGGCGCGCGGCGAGCTCGCGGACCTCCGCCGGACCGAGGAGGCGCGGCAGGGAGGTCTCGGTCATGCCCATCAGCCTAGGGCCCGGGGGAACCACACCGGCGCCGTGGTCGAGGACGCCGACGGCGAGCGGGTCGAGCTCGGCGACGTCGCCCTGCACCACGGTGCGTGGGGCGTGTTCGCCGGCTGACCCGCTCGCCGTGAGCGGATGACCGGGAGCGTCGGTCGCGGGGACCGTCAGCGGGGCAGGCCCAGCTGGGCGGAGCAGTGCGGCCAGGCGCCGTACCCGCCGGAGGCGTCGCGGAGCTTGGTCGCGATGGCGATCTGGGTCTCGCGCGAGGCCTGGTGCGGGTAGCCGGTGCCGCCGTACGCCTGCCAGGTGCCGAGGTTGAACTGCAGGCCGCCGTAGTAGCCGTTGCCCGTGTTGATCGCCCAGTTGCCACCGGACTCGCACTGGGCCAGGCGGTCCCAGACGGAGTTGCCGCCGGCGAAGTTCGGCGCGACCTCCCTGGTGCCCACGTGGACGACCTCGGTGCGCGGCGCCTTCTTCACGTCCTCCTTGAGCACGACCCGGCGCACGACGTCACCGTTGCGGACGACCACGCGGTAGGTCACGTCGCGGACGCCGTCGACGCCCTCGGTGACGACCTTGGTCTCGCCCTTGTTCATGGAGTCGTCGGGGACCTCGCGGGTCGCGGCCGGGATGGTCTCGGCCTTGACCCGGCGCTTGCGGTGCTCGATGTCGACGTAGACCACCCGGTCGCCGTCCTTCACCCTGGCCTTGCGGCCGGGGCGGACGCGGTCGAGGGCGTCCAGCTCGACGCCGGCCAGCTCGAGGGCCTCCTCGACGGTCAGAGCGGGGACGGTCTTGCGCACGGGCTTCTTGCCGGCCAGCTCCAGGACGAGCGTCTTCGGGGTGACGACCTCGATCGCGGCGCCGCCGCGGTCGATGCTGGCGCTACGGCTGGTGGAGAGCCGGCTGTCGGCGTACAGCACGCCGATCTGGTCGAGCGCACCGTTGACGTCCAGGGCGGTCACCCAGTGGGTCGACGTCTTGCCGTCGACCGTCAGCTCGACGGGGCGGCTGTACCGGACGGCGATGCGGTCGCCGTCCTCGACCTGCTCGTCGAGGCCGGGCTGGACGAGGTCGCGGTCGGAGACCTCGACGCCCTCGTCCTCGAGCACGTCGCGGACGGTGCCGCCGAACGTGCTGACGGTGCGCTCCTTGCCGTCGACGGCGAGCGTGACCTCGTCAGAGAGGGACGAGTAGCCCCAGGTCACCGTGGAGACGGCGAGGAGGACCCCGACGACGGTGGCGACGAGGGCGACCCGGCTCTGGGTCAGCTTGTGGACGATCCCCTTGAGGGACTGGGCGAGGTGAGGGCGCGCAACTGGCACGATTCTCCGAACTTCGTACTCCCCGGGCCTCGGTGACCAGTCGCGTCCGGGCCCCCCAGGCCTGCGTCAGAACAGGCTCCGGACTCCGTGCGGACTGGTCGGGAAGGTGCTCCCCCGATCCCGGCCGACCCGTCTACCAGAACAAGGTCCGGAGGTCGATGCAACTCCTGAGAGCCCTCTTCAGGCGGGGGACGTGACTCGTCTCACGTGCTTCTGCTTGCTCCTGCAAGCACTTTGCGGGCGTCCTGCAAGCGTTTTCCTGCTGCGCGGCCGGGGCTACCAGGTGCCGCCGAAGGCCGTCTCGCTGTTGGTGTCGATGGCGGCGCACAGCTCACCGAGGTCGTCGCCGCGCTCGGCGGCCATCGCCCGCACCGTCAGCGGCACGAGGTACGACGCGTTCGTGCGGCCGCGGTGCGGCACCGGGGTCAGGTAGGGGGCGTCGGTCTCCACCAGCAGCCGGTCGCGCGGGACCACGCGCAGGGCCTCGCGCAGGGACTCGGCGTTCTTGAAGGTGACCGTGCCGGCGAAGGACAGGAAGGCGCCGCGGTCGAGGCAGGCACGGGCGAAGTCCGCGTCCCCGGAGAAGCAGTGCATCACCCACCGCTGCGGGGTGCCCTCGGCGTCGAGCACCTCCAGCACCTCGTCGTGGGTGTCGCGGTCGTGGATGACGAGGGTCTTGTCGAGCCGCTTCGCGATGTCGATGTGCCGGGCGAAGGACTCGACCTGCACGGCGCGGCCGTCCTCCCCCGTGCGGAAGGCGTCGAGGCCGGTCTCCCCCACCGCGCGCACCTTCTCGTGGGCGCCGGCGAGGTCCTCGATCTCCTCCCACGCGGCCTCGAGCGCGGCGCGCCCACCGTCGGCGAGGATGCGCGGCGCCTCGTTGGGGTGCAGGGCGACGCCGGCGACCAGGGCGTGGGGGGCCGCGGCCGCGGCGCGCCCCCCGACGGGGGCCGGCGCGGGAGCGCCTCGGCCACCGGCCACGGCTCGTCGCCCCGACCGATGTCGAGGTGGCAGTGGTTGTCGACGACCGGGTGCGGCAGCGGCTCCGGGACCGGTGGGCGCTGGTCGCTCACGACGCGGCGGGGGTCGGGCGGACGCGGTCGAGGATCGCGGCGACGAGGCGGTCCGGCGCGTGGGTGGGGACCCAGTGCGAGACCCCGTGGAGCTCGACGAACCGGAAGGGCGCGTCGACCCAGGCGTCGGTGTGGGCGGGGCCCCACCGGTCGACGGCGACGTCGCCGTCGCTCCACACCATCGTGGTCGGCACGGTGACGGACCGGCGCAGGAGGCGCGGGTCCTCCAGCGCCATGGCGCGGTACCAGTTGAGCGCCGTGGGGAGCGCGCCGTCGGCGACGACCTCGGCGCGGAACCGCTCCGCGTCCTGCTCGGTCATCCCGAAGGAGGCGACGAGCCGGTCGGCGACGCGGGAGCCCAGCAGGCGCTCCGGCAGCAGGGGCACCTGGAAGGCCAGCATGTACCAGGAGTGGAGCAGCTGGGTGCTGCGGACCATCGCCTTCATGAACACCAGCGGGTGCGGGACGGACACCGCGGTCAGCGTCGCCACCCGGTCGGGGTGGTGCGCGGCGAGCAGCCACGCCGGGATCGCGCCCCAGTCGTGGCCCACGACGTGCACCTTCCCCTCCGGGGCGACCGCCTCGGCGAGCGCGAGGACGTCGGCGAGCAGCTCGCGCATCCGGTACGCACGACGACCGGGCGGCCGTGCGCCACGGGAGTAGCCGCGCTGGTCCATCGCCACCGTGCGGTAGCCCGCGGCGTGCAGCTGCGGCGCGACCAGCCGCCAGCAGGTGGACCGCTCCGGGAAGCCGTGGAGCAGCAGCACGGGCTCGCCGTCGACCGGGCCCTCGTCGTACACGTCGAAGGTGAGGGTGCCGCGGACCAGGCTGGTCAGCCTCCCGGTCGCGGTCGGGTCGGTCGGGTCAGTCATCTCAGTCATCGATGTGCACCACCTGGTAGACGTCGCGCTTCGGCACCCCAGCCTGTACGGCGACCGCCGCGATCGCATCCTTCCGCCGCATCCCGGACTCCTCGAGCTCGGCGACGGCTGCGCGCAGGCTGGCGGGGTCGCTCGACAGGGCGGCCGCGGGCTCGGCACCGGAGACGACGATGGTCACCTCGCCGCGGACCCCCTCGGCGGCCCAGTCGACGAGCTCGGCGAGCGGGCCGCGTCGTACCTCCTCGTGGGTCTTGGTCAGCTCACGGCACACGACGGCGGCACGGTCGGCGCCGAACGCGTCGCGCATCGCGGCGAGCGCGGCCTCGGTGCGGTGCGGTGCCTCGAAGAACACCATCGTGCGCTGCTCGGCACCGAGGTCGGCCAGGCGCCGGGCGCGCTCGCCGGCCTTGCGGGGCAGGAAGCCCTCGAAGCAGAACCGGTCGACCGGCAGGCCGGACACCGCGAGCGCGGTGAGCACCGCGGACGGCCCCGGCACCGCCGTGACCCGGATGCCCTGCTCGACGGCGGCGGCGACGAGGCGGTAGCCCGGGTCGCTCACGCTGGGCATGCCGGCGTCGGTGACGAGCACGACCCGCTCCCCCGCGACGAGCGCCTCGACCAGGGTCGGGGTGCGTGCGGACTCGTTGCCCTCGAAGTAGGACACGACGCGTCCGCGGAGCTCGATGCCGAGGTCGGTGGTGAGCCGCCGC
>NZ_VLJQ01000079.1:18544-40147 GCF_007829375.1 Nocardioides sp. J9
CCGCCAGCTCCTCGGCGAGGCGGGGCGGGGCGTCGCCGACCTGGCCGATCGGGGTGCCTGCGAGGACGAGGACTCCGGTCACGGTGAGGATCCTCGCACGGTTGCGTAGGCTTCCCGACCGTGACCGTCGTCGAGGAGGAGGGCCGCCGCACGTCCGCGGGCCCGCGCAGCCTCACGACCCTCTCGTCCACGGCGACCGGACGCCGGGTGCCCCACGCGATCGACCGCGCGCTCGGCCCCCTGCGCCCCCTGCCCCCCCGCCAGCGGCTCGTCGGCTGGCTCGGCCCGATCGCGATCACGCTGCTGGCGCTCGGCCTGCGCCTGGTCGGGCTCGGCGACCCGAAGCGGTTCGCCTTCGACGAGACCTACTACGCCAAGGACGCGTGGTCGCTGCTCAACAACGGCTACATCCAGACCTACCTGGACGACGTCGACGGCAACACCAAGACCGACATCAACGCCGACATCCTCGCCGGGCACACGCAGGACGTGTGGACCGGTGAGCCCTCGCTCGCGGTGCACCCCGACGTCGGGAAGTGGCTGATCGCGCTCGGCGAGAAGGCGTTCGGCATGGACCCGTTCGGCTGGCGGATCTCCGCCGCGGTCGCGGGCGCGCTGATGGTCCTCGTCATCTGCCGGCTGGTACGACGCCTGACCGGGTCGACGCTGCTCGGCTGCGTCGCTGGCACGCTGCTGATGCTCGACGGCCTGCACTTCGTGCTGTCGCGGCTCGCCCTGCTCGACATCTTCCTCGCGCTCTTCCTGCTGTGCGGGGTGCACTGCATCGTCGCCGACCGGGACTGGTTGCGCCGCCGCCTCGCCGCCCGCGCCGCCCTGCGGGAGGACGGCACCCTGCCCGGCTGGGGCGGGCGGGTCCTGCTCCGCCCGTGGCTGCTCGCCGGCGGCATCTGCTTCGGCCTGGCGATCGGCACCAAGTGGACCGCGCTCTACCCGCTGGCCGCCTTCGGCGTGCTGTGCTGGCTCTGGAGCGCCGGTGCCCGGCGAATGCTCGGCATCCGGTTCGCCGTGCTCAAGGGCGCCGTCGCCGACGGCGTACCCGCCTTCGTGCACCTCGTCGTCGTCGCCGGCCTCGTCTACGTCGCGACGTGGGGAGGCTGGCTGGCGCACGCGAACGAGTACGAGGAGCACCTCAGCTCCACGCAGTACCGCCAGTACACCGGCCAGGGCCACTGCGCGGACGACGACGACTCCTACGTCGCCACCGACCTCGACGACACGAAGAAGTGGCCGACCGCGACCGAGAAGGACGCCGACGGCCTGGGCGAGGCCTGGCAGTCGCTGCGCTCGCTCTGGTACTACCACCAGGACGTCTTCACCTTCCACACCCACTTCCTCAACTGCTCCGAGCACTTCTACGAGTCGAAGCCGTCGAGCTGGCTGCTGATCAACCGCCCGGTGGGTGTGGCCGTCACCAACGACATCCCGCCCGGCGAGCAGGGCTGCGGCGCCCCCGCCGGCAGCGACTGCATCAAGCAGGTGCTCCTGCTGCCGACCCCGGTGCTGTGGTGGGGCGGCCTGGTCGCCCTGCTCTTCTCCGCCGTGATGTGGGTCGGCGCCCGCGACTGGCGCTACGGCCTCGCCGTCGTCGGCGCCCTGTCCACCTGGCTGCCGTGGATGCAGTACGACGACCGCCCGATCTTCATCTTCTACGCGATCGCGGTGCTGCCGTTCACCGTCATCGCCACCACCCTCGCGATCGGCCACCTCATCGGCCCGTCCCGCCTGCCCTCGGCACGCCGGACCGTCGGCGTCGTGGTCGGCGGCGCCTTCGTCATCCTCACCCTCGTGAACTTCGCCTGGTTCTGGCCGATCTGGACCAACCAGCTGCTCACCCACAGCGAGTGGCTCCCCCGCATCTGGTTCACCCGCTGGGTCTAGCCCGGCCTGCAAGCGCACCACGACGAGGTGCGGGTTGTGGCGGCGCGACGTGCGGGTTGTGGCGGCGCGACGTGCGGGTCATGTCCGGCGCTACCCCGACCACGAGGCGCACCTCAGGCAGCCACAAGGCGCACCTCGCGGAACCATGAGGCGCACCTCGTCGTGGTGGATCAGTGGTTGCGCAGGGCGTCGATGAGCTCGTCCTTGTTCATCTTCGAGCGGCCCTCGATGTCGAGCTCGGCGGCGCGGTCCTGGAGCTCGTCGACGGTCCAGTCCTCGTAGTCGCCGGCCTTGCCGCCGCGGCGGCCGACCTCGGAGGCACCCTCGTTGTCGGCGGCGTTGGAGATGCGGGCGGCCTTCTCCTTGCTGGCGCCGTCCTCACGCAGCTCCTCGTACATGTCGGGGTTCTTGATCCCGGGACCGTGGTCCTTGCCGGGCATGGCAGCTCCTCTCGTGGTCCGTGCTGGGTCACCCTGTCGCTACCCGAGCAGCGGGCTGACAGACGCGCCGGGGCCGACCCGCACCTCGCCGCGGTCGCGGTCCACCTCGACCTCCGGGCCGACCTCCACGACGCGCGCGTGGCGGTGCAGCCAGCGCACCGCGTCGGCGAGCAGCCAGGGGCCGGACTCGCTGCGGCGGTCGTAGCCGAGCAGGGCGCCGGGGCGGCCGGGACCGACGACCAGGGCGTCGACGACCGAGCCGCGACCGTCGGCCACCCGGGTGATGCGTACGTCGAGCAGGCGGCTGCTCCGGTGCAGGCCCACCTCGGGCGGCGCGGTGACCGGCATGCCGAGCAGCTGGCCGAGCCGGACCCGCTCGGGTGCGGCCGCGTCGACCTCCTCGCGGGGGCGGAGCAGGCCGGCGCCCGGCACGGTGAGGTGGACGGCGCTGGCGATCTCGTCGACCAGATCCATCTCCACCACGTCCGGGGCGTCGCCGCCGGCGACGACGTCGTGGACGCTGGCGTGGGTGCGGGCCATCACGGCGCCGAGGCGCGGCCCGAAGCGCGGGAGGAGGGCGGGCAGGCCCGCCAGCAGGCCGGTCGGCACCAGCGACCCGTCGGCGGCGACCGTGAGCTCGACGTCGTCGACCTTGCACACCAGCCGCTCGTCGCAGTCGAGGACCTGCCGGTCCAGCAGGTGCAGCGCGGCGTCGTAGGAGTCCCTCATCAGCCCTGTCCCATCGAGGTCGCGATGATCAGCGGCACCGCCGCGAGTGCGGCGACGACGATGATCACCAGGTAGACCATCCCCAGCAGGTTGGCGAAACGACCGTTGCGGTGCTCGCCGAGGTAGTCGGGGTCGTTGGCCACCACGAGGATCGGGAAGTAGGTCAGCGGCAGCGCGACCGCGGAGAAGATCACCGACATCTCGGTGACCATGATCGGGTCGACCCCGGTGAGCAGCACCCCGGCCGCCAGCACGGTCACGACCAGCAGGATGACGTGGAAGCCGGCGGCCTCGCGGGTGCGCACGTACTTGCCCCACTGGAAGCCGAAGTACTGCGCCAGGCTGTAGCCGGTGGACAGCCCGGTCTCGCAGGCGGCGCCGAAGGTGGCGGCGAAGAAGCCGAGCACGACGACGGCGAGCCCGACCTTGCCGAGCGCGACCGCGACGGGGAGCCCGACCTGGCCGAGCGTCTCGACGGCGATGCCCTCGGGCATCAGGACCACGGTCGCGCAGGCGGCGATCGAGATCGACAGCAGGCCGCCGAGGGGGAAGCCGATGAGCACGTTCGCCCGCATCACGCCGAGGTCCTTCGGCGTCCAGCGCTCCTCCACGCCGCCGCTGGAGAAGAAGAACACCTCGTACGGCGTCATCGCGGCTCCGAAGAGCGCGACCGCGAAGTAGGCGTAGGCCGCCCAGCTCTCCGCGCCGGGCTTCTCCGCCGGCGACAAGCCCGCGGCGAGCTCGCCCCAGTCCGGGCCGAGCTGCCACAACGCCACGGCGAAGCCGATCAGCGTGAGGCCCAGCAGGCCGAGGACGTTCTCGATCGCGGAGAACTTCGCGCGCCAGAGCACGATCCACACCAGCGCGGCCACGAACGGCACGAGCAGCACGTGGTTGACCGAGCTCACCAGCTGCAGCGCGAGCGCGATGCCGCCGATCTCGGCGATGAAGGTGAGCAAGGTGACCAGCATCGAGCCGACGAGGTTGAGGAAGCCCATCCGCGGGCCGAGTCGCTCGCGGACGAGGTCGAAGGTCGCCCGCCCGCTGACCGCGGCGATCCGGCCCGACATCTCGGCGAAGACGCAGATGCCGATGACGCCGACCACCACGACCCACGCCAGCGAGAGGCCGAACCGGGCGCCGACCTGGGCGTTGGTGACGAGGTCGCCGATGTCGACGAAGCCCCCGATGGCCGTCAGGACGCCGAGCAGGACGGCGAAGTAGCGCTTCACCGGGTCACCACCGACTCACCACCGGGTCTCGGCCCGGGTGAGGCGCTCCCCCACGCGGTCGAGCCGGTCGAGCAGGTCGCGGTCGTCGTGCTCGCCAGCAACGGCGTGCTGCCGGGCGTCCTGCACGGCGCTCGAGGCGGCGTCGAGGAGGGCCTCGAGGTCGTCCGCGTCCTGCGCGCGCCCCGGAGGCACCTGGAGGCGGGAGACGTCGTCCTGCACGGTGCCCATCGCCTCCTCGGCCTGCGCCACCACCACCGTCGTGTACGACGACCAGGTCCGGTCGTCGCGGGCCGTCTCCACCGCGAGTCGGGCGGTCGCGACCTCGCTGGCAGCGTCGGTGACGGCCTGCCGCGCCTTCTGGTCCCACGCAGCGACGTCGGGCTGTCCCACGAGGGAGCAGCCCGACGCCACCGCAAGGACCCAGGCGAGGAAGCAGACCACGACGGCGGTCGTACGCCAGGCCGACATCATCGCTCGCGGTCCCGGAAGATGAACGGAACCGCGGCCCACAACGAGATGAAGGCCAGCGCGACCGCCGCCGCGGCGATCAGGGCGGCGGTCGCCGTGATCACCACGTCGAAGACGAGGTACACGGAGCCCGCCGAGAGCACGCCCAGACCGAGGATCCCGCCGAGGCAGCACCGGTGTGCGGCGCGGACGATCCACTCGCGCTCCCCCTTGCGGAAGAGCAGGCGGTGGTAGCAGACCGGCGCGACGATGGCGAAGGTCGTCAGCACCGCGACGACGAGGATGCAGAGGTACAGCGTGCGCTGCGTGTCGGTGAGTGACTCGAAGCGCTGGGTGAACGGGATGGTCAGCAGGAAGCCGGTGAGGATCTGGACACCGGTCTGCATGACGCGTAGCTCCTGCAGCAGCTCGTTGAGGTTGCGGTTGAGCTGCTGCGGGGGTCGTCGCTGCTGGTGGTTGCGCAGCGACGGGGGCGTCCTCACGCCCGGTCCTCCTCCACGTCCTGCACGCGGGGGTACGCGCCGTCGTCGTCGTCCACCAGGTCCGCAGTGTCCGCCTCGTCGACGATCGCCTCCGGGTCGCGGTCCTCCTCGTCGACGATGGCCTCCGGATCAGGATCCTTCGGGCGGTGGGCCACTGCGTCGGGGTCCTCGTCCCCGGTGAGCGCGTCCGGGCCGGCGAAGCCCTCCTGGACGGTGTCGTCGGCGGGGTGCCCGGCGACCGCGTCGCCCGGGGTCACCTGMCCCGCCGACTTGTGGCTGGCGACCTCCGACACCTGGCCGGATTCCTGGTTCTTCTCGGATTCGCTGGACATGTCGTCGCGGTACCCGTGGCCCCCGCCCGCATCCGTTCGGAAGGTGCTCAGAAGACGGGCTTGCCGCCGGTGACGCCGAGCACCGTGCCGGAGACGTACGACGCGTCGCCGGGCGAGGCGAGGAAGACGAACGCCGGGGCCACCTCGGCGGGCTGGCCGGCCCGGCCGAGTGGTGTGTCGGCGCCGAACTTCTCGACCTTCTCCGGCTCCTGGGTCGCCGGCTGGAGCGGCGTCCAGATCGGTCCCGGCGCGACCGCGTTGACCCGGATCCCGTCGCCCCCGAGGGAGGCGGCGAGGTTGACGGTGAGGTTGTTGATCGCGGCCTTGGTCGCGGCGTAGTCGAGCAGCGTGGTCGACGGCTCGTAGGCCTGGATGGACGCGTTGTTGATGATGCAGCCCGGCCGCTTGCGCAGGTGCGGGACGGCCGCCCGCACACCCCACATCAGGGCGTACAGGTTGGTCTTGAAGGTGCGGTCGATCCGCTCGTCGCTGAGGTCGTCGACGGCGTGGTCGCGGGCCATCTGGTAGCCCGCGTTGTTGACCAGGACGTCGAGCGCGCCGAGCTCGTCGACGGTGCGCTGCACGGCCTCGTCGCACGCGTCGCGGCTGGTGAGGTCGAGGGCCATCGGCAGCGCGCGCCGGCCGGCGTCCTCGACGAGGGCGACCGTCGCGTCCGCGTCCGGCTGCTCCTCGGGCAGGTAGGTGAAGGCCACGTCGGCCCCCTCGCGGGCGTAGGCGAGCGCGACCGCACGTCCGATGCCGGAGTCGCCGCCCGTGACGAGGGCGACCTGGCCCTCGAGGCGCCCGTGCCCGACGTACGACTGCTCGCCGTGGTCCGGCTGCGGCGTCATCTCGCCGGTCAGGCCCGGCGGGGTCTGCTGCTGGGCAGGGAACTGGGTGTCGTCGGAGTCGCTCATGCCCGGGAGGTACCCGGGCCCGCCTACGGGATGCGGCGGGTGGTGAGGTCGTCGAGCAGGCTGTCGAGCAGGCGGCGCAGCCCGGGGTGGCTGACGTGGCCCTCGCGGGCGACCTGGATCAGCCGGTCGGCGACCTCGCGCACCTTGACGTTGCGGTTGCGCGACCACCACTTGAGCATCGCGAAGGCGGCGTCGGCGTCGAGCCCGTAGCCGAGCATGAGGATGCCCTTGGCCTGCTCGATGGTGTCCCGCGCCGCGGCGGAGGCGGCGACGGCCGCGTCGGCGGCCGTGCGGGTCTCGGCCTCGAGCTCCGGGGACAGGTCGAGGTAGTAGCCGACGAGCCGGTCGGCCCGCCCGCCGACGGGGTGGCCCTCGTCCCACTCGCCCTCGCCGACGAGCACGACCCGGCGGATCTCGTCGCCGACGAGGATCCGGTAGTAGATGTTGAACGGCGCGCCGTCCTCGATCGCGGCGGCGATGGTGTCCTCGACGAGCTCGCGGTCCTGCTCGTGCTTGTGCTTCATGATCAGGTCGGTCGTGGGCTCGACCTCGCCCGGTAGGTAGCCGTGGATGGCGAAGACGTCGTCGTCCCACTCCCAGGTCCGGGTCTCCACGTGGAAGACGAACCTGCCGGTCTGCCGCTCCTCGGCGACGTCGACCAACGACCCGACCTGGTTCACGTGACCCTCCTGACCCGTGCTCGCAGCACCGGGGGGACCGTGTGCCGGCAGGAGTGCGGGGTACCTCCGCGTCCACCAGAGGAAGTTGCAGCGGCCCCCGTTGCCTGCAGCAGCCAATCATTCCGAACCGTGGGTCCGGCCACAACACCGGCCTGCCCCTCTCCCCCCGAAAAGAGACTGCGATGCGGCTCCCAGAACCTTGTGGACCCCTCAGCGAGGGCGTGGTGCGCGCCCTGACGGCGGAGGCGACCGGACCCCACCCCGTCCCCGAGCAGCGCGCCGTCGGCGACATCGTGATGCCCCTGGCCGACCGGGACCTGCAGCTGGCGCTGTGGATGCTCTACGAGCTGCACTACCGCGGCTTCGACGGCGTCGACCCCGACGCCGAGTGGGACCCGCTGCTGCTGGTCAGCCGGGCCGCCATCGAGCGCGTCTTCGAGCGGGCGGTGCGCCAGCTCGTCGCCGACACCGCCGACGACGGCGACGGCCTCGGCCACATCGGGGACTCCCCGGCCGAGCAGGTCACCCGGGAGCTGACCCGGCTGACCGTCTCCGAGGGTCCCTCCGACACCACGGTGTTCCTCGAGCAGGAGGCGACCCGCGACGAGTTCGTCGCCTACCTGCGGCGCCGCGCGGTGCACCACCTGCGCGAGTCCGACCCGCACAGCTTCCTGCTGCCGCGCCTCGACGGCGCGGCCAAGGTGGGCCTCGCCGAGCTGCAGTACGACGAGTACGGCTCCGGTCGTCCCGACCGGCTCCACCAGGAGCTGTTCGCGGCCGGGCTCCGCTCGCTCGACCTGCCGACCGACGTCTCGGTCTACGCCGAGGAGGCGGACGCCGCCACCCTGGCCTCGGTCAACGTGATGTCGCTGTTCTCCCTCAACCGGCGGCTGCGCGGCGCCGCGCTGGGCCACCTCGCCGCGTTCGAGGCGACCAGCGCGCTGCCCTGCGACCGGATCGCCAAGGGCGCGCAGCGCCTGGGCATGCCGGAGGTCGCGGAGTACTACGAGGAGCACGTGGTGGCCGACGCCGTCCACGAGCAGCTCGCGATCCGCGGCATCTGCGGGGGCCTGGTCACCGACGAGCCCGAGCTCGCCGACGACGTGCTCATGGGCGCGCGGGCGTGCCTGACCCTTGACGGCCTCGCCGGGCAGGCACAGCTCGACAGCTGGCTCGACGCCCGCTCCGCGCACCAGCCCGTGAGGGCCGCGGGGTGAGCGCCGCGAAGCGGGTCAGCGTCATCGAGTGCCCGGGCGGGCCACTGCTCGTGCGCGGCGCGGACGAGGTGGTCGGCGTCGACGGGCAGGTGACCGCGACCGACCGCGCGGTGGTGGCCCTGTGCCGGTGCAACCGCTCCGACCGGATGCCCTGGTGCGACGACAGCCACCGGACCCGGCGCAGGAGCAAGCAGAAGCAGAAGGACGAGCGAGCCACCTGACAGGAGGGCCGAGTGAAGGCAGTGACGTGGCAGGGCAAGGGCACGATGTCCGTCGAGGAGGTGCCCGACCCCCGGCTCTCACTTCCCGACGACATCGTCGTCAAGGTCACCTCGACCGGGCTGTGCGGCTCCGACCTCCACCTCTACGACCCCCTCGCGCCGTTCATGGAGCCGGGTGACGTCGTCGGCCACGAGCCGATGGGCGTCGTCGAGGAGGTCGGCCCCGGCGTCACCGCGCTGCGGCCGGGCGACCGGGTCGTCGTGCCGTTCACCATCAGCTGCGGGTCCTGCTGGATGTGCTCGCGCGGCCTGCACAGCCAGTGCGAGGCGACCCAGAACCACGAGCACGGCACCGGGGCCAGCCTCTTCGGCTACAGCAAGCTCTACGGCCAGGTCCCGGGCGCCCAGGCGGAGTACCTGCGCGTGCCCTTCGGCAACGCCCTGCCGATCAAGGTGCCCCACGGCCCGCCGGACGACCGCTTCGTGTTCCTCTCCGACGTGCTGCCCACGGCCTGGCAGGCGCTGGAGTACGCCGACCTCGACCCCGGCGACACGGTGCTGGTGCTCGGCGCGGGTCCGATCGGTGACATGTGCGTGCGCATCGCGCGCCACCGCGGGCTGCGCGTCATCGTGGCGGACCCGGTCGCCGAGCGGATCGACCGGTCGACGTCGTACGGCCCGGACGTGGTGTCCCTCACCGACGAGGCACCGGCGCTGCAGCAGGTCCGCGAGCTGACCCGGGGCCGCGGCGCCGACGCCGTCATCGACGCCGTCGGCATGGAGGCGCACGGGTCGCCGGTCGCCGAGGGCATGGCCAAGGTCGTCGCGCTCCTGCCCGACCGGGTGTCCGAACCGCTCGTGCGCTCGGCGGGCGTGGACCGGCTGGCCGCCCTGCACTTCGCGATCGACGCCGTGCGCCGCGGCGGCACCATCTCCGTCGTCGGCGTCTACGGCGGCGCGATGGACCCGATGCCGTTGATGGAGCTCTTCGACAAGCAGGTCCACCTGCGGATGGGGCAGGCCAACGTCCGCCGCTGGAGCGACGAGATCCTCGAGCTCCTGCTCCAGGACGAGGACCACCTCGGCGTCGAGGGCTTCGCGACGCACCACCTGCCGCTGGACGACGCACCCCGGGCCTACCGCGACTTCCGCGACAAGCGGGACGGCATGGTCAAGGTGCTCTTCCGCCCGTGACCGTCCGTGACCGTCCGTGACCGTCCGTGACCGTCCGTGACCGTCCGGGGCGCGGGGCAGGGCACACGACGACGGCCCACCGGCCGGGCCACCCGAGGCTGTCGGGCGGACCGGCCGCGTGGGCCGTCGATCAGTGCTTCGTCAGGCGGCGTTGGCCAGGCCGACGCTCTTGCGGAGGTCGGTGAAGATGCGCTGCAGGAGGCGCGACACCTGCACCTGGGTGACGCCCAGCTCGTCGGCGATCTGCTGCTGGGTCATCTGCTCGTAGAAGCGCATCCGGAGGATGGCCCGGTCACGCTCCTTGAGCTGGCGGCAGGCGGGGCCGAGCAGGGCGACGGCCTCGCTGTGCTCGAAGCCGGCCTCGGTGGTGGGCAGCAGCTCGGCGAGGCTGCTGCCGGTCTCCGAGACGGGCTCGTCGAGGGACGACGCGTGCGCGAGGTCACCGCAGGAGAGAGCCTCCTCGACCTCGGCGACCGGGGCGTCGACGGCCTCGGCCAGCTCCTCGACCGACGGCGGACGACCCAGCTCCTGGGTGAGCTCGGCCTCCATGACGGCGATCCGCGGGCGGATCTCCTGGACCCGGCGCGGGGGGCGGACGACCCAGCTCGCGGAGCGGAAGTGACGCTTCAGCTCCCCGAGGATGGTCGGCACCGCGAACACGAGGAGGTCGTCACCGAGCTCCGGGTCGAACCCGTGGACGGCACGGGTCAGCGCGAGGCACGCGACCTGCTCGAGCTCGTCCTGGGCCTGCCCGCGGTTGCGGTAGCGGGCGGCCAGCGTGCGGGCGACCGGGATGTTGATGACGATGACCTGCTCGAGGATCGCGCGGCGCTCCTCACCGTCGGTCAGACGGGCCTCGGCGAGCAGCTCCGCGGTGCGGGCCTTCCGCTCGTCCGAAGGCAGTGCCAGCTCCGAGTGAGCCGACGGGATGGTGGGTACTTCAAGGGTGATGGCGGACATGGACAACTCCTGTGGGTAGGAGCGGTGCGGCGGTGGGCTTGGCCGCGTGTCGAACATCTGTCGCGCTACTTACCCACCGTACAACACCTCAAACACGTCGTACCACCCAAAAGAACTAGTCGCCTGGTCACAGGGGGCCAGTGTGAAGAGGACTGCGCCGGCCATAACCCCCTGTCCGGCCGTCGGTTGACCCTGTCGAGAACACGGAGCCCGGTGACCGAGCCGGGCCGTCGAGGGAGGTCCCGGTGGAGCAGATCGTGGTGGCGCTCAGCCCGTTCACGCGGCGCAGCCGTTCGCTCGCCGTCGGCCACCGCGCCCAGGCGCTCGCCCGCGGCCTCGAGCCCGGCGAGCTCGTGCTGGTCCACGACCCGGTGGCCGACGAGCACTTCCGCGCCGTCGTGGCCGACGTCTCCTTCGAGCTCGACGACACGTCGTACCGGCTGGAGATCGGGGGCCGGATGACCGCCGACGAGGCGCGGGAGTGGCTGGCACCCTCGACCGGCGACGACCACCTGACGACGGGCGAGATCGTCGCGCTGCTCGAGCAGCTGCGGCGCAGCGAGCGGGACGTGCACACCGCGCTGGCCGAGCTGCGCGCCCGCTGATTCCTCCGATCGGCCAGCGCCTGCTGGCCCGTTCGGGCCATGGTCCCAAGACCCTCGGCCGGACCTGTCCCGAATGGTGCGTGCCGGCCCCTCCGGACCACCAGACTCGTCCGTGTGACTGAGTCGAACCCGATCCGCGTCTACCTCGTCGACGACCACGAAGTCGTCCGACGTGGCGTCGCCAGCCTCCTCGAGACCGACGACACCATCGAGGTCGTCGGGCAGTCGGGCAGCGCCACCGTCGCCCTGCGCGAGATCCTGGAGCTGCGCCCGGACGTCGCGATCCTCGACGCCCACCTCGGCGACGGCAGCGGCGTCGACATCTGCCGCGAGATGCGCTCGGTCGACCCCGACATCAAGGGCCTGATCCTCACCACGTACGACGACCCGGACGCCATCTCCGCGGCGATCCTGGCCGGCGCGTCGGGCTACGTGCTCAAGCGGATCGAGGGCAACTCGCTGATCAGCGGGATCAAGCTGGTCGCCGGCGGCCACTCCCTCATCGACCCCACCGTCGCCAGCCGCGTGGTGGAGCAGATGGAGATGCAGCGCCGCTCGCTCGACGTCATCTGCGAGCTGACCCCGCAGCAGCGCAAGATCTTCTTCCTCATCGCCGAGGGCATGACCAACCGCCAGATCGCCGAGGAGCTCTTCCTCGCCGAGAAGACGGTCAAGAACCACGTCACCGGTCTGCTCTCCCGTCTCGGACTGCAGCACCGCACCCAGGCCGCCCTGCTCGCCGTACGGCTCCGCGGGGGCGAGGGCACGACTGCCCCGCCGCTCGCCGAGCGCCGCGTCGGCTGACCCCGGGGCGTCCGGTCCCCACCCGGACGCTCCACTGCGAAGGACCCCGCCCGTCCCACACCGGCGGGGTCCTTCCCTTTTCCGCCTCTTCCCGGGCCGGGAACGACAGGACCCCGCCGGGCCGGGCCCGGCGGGGTTCGTCGTGTGCTGCTGGAGGCCGCCCGGCCGCCCGTCAGAGGGTGAACCGGCCGACCAGGCCGCGCAGCTGCCCGGCCATGCCGGTCAGCTCGGTCGCCGAGGCGAGCGTGTCCTGGGCTCCCTCGCGGGTGTGGTCGGCGGCGGTCGCGACCTGGGTGACGTCCTCGGCGATGCCGTTGGCGCCGGCGGCCGCCTCGGTCACCGACCGGGCGATCTCGTTGGTCGTCGCGGTCTGCTCCTCGACCGCCGAGGCGATCGTCGACTGGATGTCGTTGATCCGCGCGATGACGTCGGCGATCCGGCTGATCGCGGAGACCGCACCCTGCGTGTCGGACTGGATCGCCTCGATCTTCTGGCCGATCTCCTCGGTCGCCTTGGCGGTCTCCTTGGCGAGCTCCTTGACCTCGTTGGCCACCACGGCGAAGCCCTTGCCGGCGTCGCCGGCGCGGGCGGCCTCGATGGTCGCGTTGAGGGCGAGCAGGTTGGTCTGCTGGGCGATCGAGGTGATCACCTTGATGACCTGGCCGATCTCGGCCGAGGACTCGCCGAGGGACGCGACGGTCCCCTGCGCCTCGGAGGCGACGGACACGGCGTCGGTCGCGACGGTCGCGGCCTCGGTGGCGTTCTTGGCGATCTCGCGGATCGAGGCGGTCATCTCCTCCGCCGCCGTGGCGACGGTCTGGATGGACGCGGAGACCTGCACGCTGGCGCTCGAGGCCGAGGCGGCGCGGTCGGAGGTGGTCGTGGCTCCCTCGCCCATGCCCTGGGCCAGGGAGGTGAGCTGGTCCGCGGCGGCGGTGAGCGTCTCGGCGGTGCCGCCGATGTCGCCCATGCTGGAGCGCAGGGTCGCGATGAGGGTGCGCAGCGCGGCGGCCACCCGGCCGACGGCGTCGTCGCCCTCGATGTCGAGCTCGCGGGTCAGGTCACCGGCCGCGGCGGCAGAGACGACGTCGAGGATCTGCTCGACCTTGGCGGCCAGGTCGGCCGCCGCCTCGCGCTCGGCCTCGTCACGGGCCTTCTTGTCCGCCTCGAGGCGGAGGCGCTCGGTGACGACCTCCCAGGTCGCCATCGCGCCGATGTACTGACCGTCGGCGTCGGTGATCGCGCTGACCAGCAGGTCGAGCACCTCGCCGCCCACCTGGATGTTCGCGCGGCGCGGCAGGTAGTCGGCGGTCTCGAGCAGGCCGCGCTGGTAGGCGGGGTTCTTGTGGAAGACGTCGAGGCTGGAGCCGACGACCTCGTCGGCGCGCACCGGCAGGACGGACTCGAGCTTGCGCAGGGTGTCCAGCGAGGCCGGGTTCATGTAGCGGATGACGAAGTCGCGGTCGGCGAACATCATGTTCGTCGGGCTGTTCTCCATCATCGAGGTCACCCGGGCGACCTCCTCGGCCATCCGCACCTTCTCGGTGACGACCTCCCAGGTGGCCATCGCGCCGACGTACTCGCCGGAGGCGTCGGTGATCGGCGAGACGAGCAGGTCGAGGATCTCGGGGCCGACCTTGATGTTGGCGCGGCGCGGCAGGTTCGCCTGGTCGGCGAGGATCTGGCGCTGGTACGCCGGCGACTTGTGGAAGACGTCGAGGCTGGAGCCGACGATGTCGTCGGCGCGGACCGGCAGGTGCTCCTCGAGGCGGCGCAGGGTCTCGAGCGAGGCCGGGTTCATGTAGCGGATGACGAAGTCGCAGTCGGCGAACATCATGTTCGTCGGGCTGTTCTCCATCATCGACAGCGCGATCGCCGACGCGTCGGCCGCTGCCGGCCTGGCCGCCGGCTTGGTCGCCGGCTTGGGGGCAGCCTTGGTGCGCGGTCGGGTGGTCTTGGCGGGCCCGGTGCCGTTCACCGGGGCGTCCAGGGTCTCGGTCACGGGGTTCCTCCGGTGGTGTCGGGTGCGGTCGCCACGTCGACGGCGCGGTCGGCGTCGAGGACGAGCAGGATGGCGTCGGGGAGGGGGCAGACCCCGCGCAGCACGTCCTGCACCTCCCGGGGCATGTTCGAGGGGGCCGGCTGGGCGTCCACGCCGGCGGTGTCGATGACGTCGCCGATGTCGTCGACCAGGAGGCTGACGACCTCCCCGCGGCTGCGGACGATCACGTTCATCGGGTCCTCGTCGTCGACGCGCGGCGGCAGGCCGAGCCGGACCCGCATGTCGACGGCGGTGACGATCTGGCCGCGCAGGTTGATCAGCCCGGTGACGGCCTCGTCGGCACGGGGCACCGGCGTCATCGGCTGGAGGCGCAGGACCTCCTGCACCTCCTCGACGGCGACGCCGAAGAACAGCCCGGACACCCAGAAGGTGCAGTACTGCTCGGTGGTCGGGACGGTGGCGACGGCGCTCATGCGGACACTCCTGACCGGGCGACGACGGCGGCGAGGTCGACCAGGTCGGTGACCCGGTCCTGGACGACGGCGCTGCCGGTGACGCCGGCGCGACGTCCGACCTGGCTCGCGCTGACCTCGACCTCGACCACGTCGAGGACCTTGTCGATGACGATCCCGACGGCTCCCCCGGTGGCACCCGTCTCGTGGACGACGACGCTGACCTGGTCGCTGCGGTCGCTGGTGTCCGGCAGCCCGATCGCGGAGGCCAGGCGCACCAGCGGCAGGATCCCGTCGCGGTACTGCACGACCTCCGCGGTGCCACTGCGCTCGATGCGGTCGCGCTCGAACTCCTCGAGCCGGGCGACCGCCGCGAGCGGGAGGGCGGCACGACGGCCGTCGGCGACCTCGAGCACCAGCAGTGCGGTGCGGTCGTCGGCAGCGCTGGCCTTGAGGTCGACGACCTCGGCCTGCGTCGCGCCGACGCCGGCGGTGGCGGCGATGCCGGCCACGTCCAGGATGAGCGCGACCCGGCCGTCGCCCATGATCGTGGCGCCGGCGTACATCGCCAGGCCCTTGAGCTGCCGGCCGATCGGCTTGACCACGATCTCCTGGGTGTCGTGCACGGTCGACACGCACAGCCCAAAGCGGACGTCGTCGGACTGGAGCACCACGACGGTGAGCGCCTCGTCTCCCGGCAGGCCGCCGTCCTCGAGCACGCCGGCCAGCGGCACCAGCGGGAGCAGCTGGCCGCGCAGCCGGAGGACGGGCGCGCCGGCGAGGTCCTCGACCTGGCGCTCCAGGTCCTCGCCCTCGATGCGGACCAGCTCGACGAGGTTGGCCTGCGGGATGGCGTAGCGCTCGGCGCCCTCGCCGACCACGAGGGCCGGGATGATCGCGAGCGTGAGCGGGATGCGGACCCGCGTCGTCGTGCCGCGCCCGGGCTCGGAGACGACGTCGACACTCCCGCCGATGCGCTCGATGTTGGTGCGCACCACGTCCATGCCGACGCCGCGGCCGGAGATGTTGGAGACCGCGGAGGCGGTGGAGAACCCAGGGCGGAAGATCAGGCCGAGGACCTCGCGGCCGTCCATCCGCGCGAGCTGGTCGCGGGTCACGACCCCGCGCTCGAGGGCGACGGCGGCGATCTTCTCCGGGTCGATGCCCTTGCCGTCGTCGGCGATCTCGACGACCACCTGGCCGGACTCGTGGTAGGCGCGCAGGCTGAGCGTGCCCTTGGCCGGCTTGCCGGCGGCCGCGCGTACGTCGGGCGGCTCGATGCCGTGGTCGAGGGAGTTGCGGACCAGGTGGGTCAGCGGGTCCTTGACCGCCTCGAGCAGGCTGCGGTCGAGCTCGGTCTCGTGGCCCTCCATGACGAGCTCGACCTCGCGGCCGAGCTGGTGGGAGAGGTCGCGGACGACGCGCGGCATCTTCGACCAGACCTGGCCGATGGGCTGCATGCGGGTCTTCATGACCGACTCCTGCAGCTCGCTGGCGACCAGGTCGAGCCGCTGGCTGGCGCGCACCAGCTCGAGGTCGTCGGAGGCGAGGCTGCGCTGGATGAGCTGGTTGCGGGTGAGCACCAGCTCGCCGACGAGGTCGACGAGGTCGTCGAGCAGGTCGACGTCGACGCGGACGGAGGAGTCGACGCGGGAGCGGCGCTCGGCGCCGTCCTCGGCGTGCACCTCGGGCTCCGGGTGGGGCGCGGGGTGCGGCTCGGGGTGGGACGCGGGGACGGGTGCCGGCTCCGGCGCCAGCACGGGGTCCGGCGCGGGGTCCGGCGCGGGGTCCGGCGCGAGGTCCGGCGGGGCCGCGGAGGAGGCCGCCGGGGACACGACCGGCTCCTCTGCGGCTCCGCCGGACGAGGGCTCGCGCCCGGCCAGGAGGTCTTCGATGACGGCGACGACGGGGGCGACGTCGACGGAGGGGTCCGCGTCGCTGCTGGTGCGCTCGATCACGTCGAGGAGGGCGCGCACGGTGTCGACCATGGACAGCAGCGCCTCGGCGATCGCCGGCGTCATGACCGCCTCGCCGTCGCGCAGCCGCGACAGCAGGGTCTCGCCGACGTGGGTCAGCTGCTCGAGGCGGTTGAACGCCAGGAACCCGCTGGTGCCCTTGATCGTGTGGATCGTGCGGAAGATGCTCGACAGCCGGTCCCGTGAGTCCGGCTGCTGCTCCAGCTCGACCAGGTCACGGTCCAGCTGGTCGAGGTTCTCGTGGGACTCCACGAGGAACTCCGCGATGATCTCTGCGTCGTCGTCCATCCGCCCCTCCTTCCGGGCTGCCCATCGGCCCGGCGGGGAGGGGGATGAGGCGGTCGGGCGGAGTCGGGACCCGGGTCCCGGGTGGCCGACCCCTTCGGCTCAGGCCGGGGCCTCACGACGTCGGCAGCGCCCGGAGCAGGTCGAGGGTCGCGTGGTCGCGCAGCGCCTGGCCGCCCCGGGCGAGCATCGCGGCGAACATCCGGTCGCCACGCTCGGTCCGCACGCTGCTGTAGGCGCAGCCGAAGGTCGCGAGCAGCGGGGTCTGCACCAGCGCGAAGCGGTAGTCGTCCCAGGCGTCGTCGGGGTCGTAGTCCGCGACCCCGAGGTCGACCAGGCGGCGGTGCCACGCCTCGACCAGCGCCCGCTCGTGGCGACGACGCTCCTCCACGGGCAGACCGGAGGAGACGAGCAGCGCGACGTCGCGGGCGGGCAGGCCGAGCGCGAGGGTCTGCCAGTCGACGGTCCACAGCCGCCCGTCCGGGTGGACGAGCAGGTTGTCGGGCCGGTGGKCGCCGTGGACCAGGCCGAACCGGTCGGGGGCGCCGAGGAGCCACCGGCCGSCGKACCGGGCGRCCTCGCGCAGCGTCGCCGCGTCCTTCGCGCCCACCAGGTCGCCGAGCTTGCCGAGCACGGTCTCCACGGCGTCCGGGAACAGCTGGTCCATGAGGTCCGCGTCCTCGCGACCGACCGCGCTGAGGCCGGGGACGTCGAGCAGGCTGCGGTCGCACCAGCGCGGCGCGTGCAGGCCGGCGATGTTCTCGACCGCGGCCCGCGCCTGGGCGGGCGTGCAGCCGGTGATCTGGTCGCCCTGCTGCGCGGGCGCGAGGTCCTCGAGCAGGAGGGTGAAGGTGCCACGCTGCGCCGGGTCGTCGGAGATCGCGGCGTAGTGGACCCGCGGCACGCGGACGGCGACGGTCGGGCACAGGTCGCGGTAGAAGGTGACCTCGATGGCGTAGGAGCCGTGGAGGAACTCCCGCGACGCCGGGTCGTCGGTCGGCAGCTTCGCGAGCACCGTCGGCGGCAGCGCCGGGTCGCCCTCCAGCGCGAGGCGGTGGCACGAGCCCATCTGGCCGGTCCCGACCGGGACGGAGTGGACCGCGGTCACCTCGGCGCCGAGGGCAGCGGTCAGCCAGGCCGGGGTGAGGTCGCGGACGTCCGCGACCGGCTGCGGCGCGCTCACCGGGCCCGCCCCGGGTTGACCGGCAGGTCGGGGCGCGCGGTGCGGCGGGCGCCGTACGCCGCGAGGACGGGCTCGAGCTCCCGGGGCGTGGCGCCGTGCAGGATCACGCTGTCGACGCCGGTGCCGGCGAGCTGCTCCTGCACCCGGCGGGCGCAGGTGGCGGCGGAGCCGGTGATCGCGCAGTCGAGCCACTGCTGCGGGATCACCTTCTCGGCGAGGTACTCCAGGTCGTCGGTGCTCGCGTCGGCGTCGAACGCGCCCTGGAAGCCGGCGACCAGCGGGTCGTCCCGGAAGGCCTGGAGCCGGGCCGGGTCCCAGCCGTTGGTGCGGACCAGCAGGTCGCCGTACCCCTGCAGGTAGGTCGCGAGCCGCCCGACGGTCTTGCGCAGCACCAGCTCGTGCGGCAGCGAGTCCTCCACGACGGCGGTGCACGCCCAGACCCGCACGTCGGCCGGGTCGCGCCCGGCCGCCTCCGCCCCGTCGCGCACCCGTCGCACGGCGCGGGCGACCGCCTCGTCGCTCAGGTAGGTGTGCAGCACGACCGCGTCGGCGGTCCCGCCGGCGAGGGTGAGCGCCCGCGGCCCGATCGCGACCATGAGGACCGGGACGTCCTCGGCGACGTCCTCGTCCATGAGGAAGAGGTAGGGGTAGCGACCGGCCGGGCCGTCGTGGTCGAACCGCTCCCCCCGCCAGAGCCGGCGCAGCACGTCGACCGCGTCGGCGAGCTGGGCGCTGGTGATCCGCGGGACGCCCATGACGTCGAAGAGCGCGTCGAACCCGCGGCCGAGGCCGAGGGCGAAGCGGCCACGGGTCATCCGGTTCAGCGTCGCCGCCGCCGTCGCGGTCACGAGCAGGTGGCGGGTGTTGTGGTTGGTCGCCGCCGTCGCGATCCCGATCCGCTCGCTCGCTGCGGCCGCAGCGCCGGCGAGGACCGTGGCGTCCTTGAAGTTGAAGCGCTCGGAGAGGAACACCGAGCCGAGGCCGAGGCGCTCGGCGTCGGCCACCTCGTCTAGGAGCGCGCGCGGGTCACCCGCGTGGCCGGCGAGCCCGTAGAACCCGAGCTCGGGGAAGGCGAGCGGTGCGTCGTGCATGGCCGCAACGTAGGGCGCAGACGACCGTCGATCGACGGCTTGCGCTGCTAGATTCGACTATTCGAACTCGCTCCGCGCCTCCGTGGCGTCGCCCGGGCGGGTTCGGACGTCGAACGGAGCGCCGGTGACCGCGAGTCCCTCACCACCGACCACCCGGGTCGTCGACGTCCTCGAGCTCGTCGCCGCCCGCCGCGACCGGCCGCTGCGTGCCGCCGACGTCGCCCGCGAGCTCGGCCTCTCCCGCGCGACCACCCACGCGATCGTGCACACCCTCGCCGCCCGCGGCTGGCTGGTCCGCTCCCCTGACACCGGCCACCTCGCCCTCGGCCCCGCCCTCGGCCCGGTGGCCGCCGCCGTCGCCGAGCAGCGCACCGGCACCCGCCTCGGCGTGCGCGCCGCCGCCGGCCTCGCCAGCGCCACCGGCTGGCCGGCCTCGGTGGTCGAGCTCGTCGACGACGTCCTCTACGTCTCCAGCGTCGACCCCGACGACCTCACCGTCATGCGCGGCCAGCGCCTCCCCTATGCCGCCCCCTTCGGCACCCTCTTCGCCGCCTGGGCCGAGCCCGACGAGCGCAGGGGCTGGCTGCGCCGCGGCCGCCTCACCGAGGCCGCCGTCGCCTCCTACGGCGCCCACCTCGACCAGGCCCGCGCCGACGGCTTCCTCGTCGAGCGGATGAGCCCGGTCGTCGAGCACGTCTCGTCGCTGGTGCAGGCCACCCACGAGGGCGACTTCCCTGCCGCCGTCCACGAGCTCGCCGGGGAGCTGCTCGCCGAGGTCGTCCGGACCAGCATGGAGACCCACGACGCCGCCAGCCAGCCGGTCACCTCCGTCGCCGCCCCCGTCCCCGGCCCCGACGGCACCGTCCGCACCGCCCTCGTCGTCCACCCGCTGCGCGACCTCACCGGCGCGGAGGTGAGGCGGGCCGCGAGCATGGTGCGCCAGGCGGCGAAGGCCGTGGTGGGGTGACTGTCTTCGACTGCGCGAGCGCGTCGCCCGTCGGCGGTGGCGTTCGCCTGGCGGCAAGGCTCGAGGTTCGCTTCGCCTGACTCCCGGTGGTTGAGGTGCGACGAGCGCCAGCGAGGAGCCTCGAAACCTCCGGGCSTGTCAGGCGGACTGTGGTGGGCACAGTCCGGTGCACCGGGGCCACTGGTTTCGAGGCTCGGCGCTGGGGCGCCTCGCACCTCAACCAGCGGCGGTCGTGTTGCTTCGGGGTTGGTATCGGCGGCCGCGCAACGTAGCCGACCGGCCCCCGGCGTCAAGGACGTCGCGGTTGCCGGCACGGACTGCGTCCGCGCCGCCGCTGCGCGGCCGCCGCCTTCGTGGAAGGTCATACGGATCGTGGGCTCCAGGCCACGATCCGCATGACGTCTTGGAACGTCGCCGACTCCCGGTGGTTGAGGTGCGAGGCCGCCCGCGGCCGAGCCTCGAAACCACCGGGCCCTTGAGGCGGACTGTGTCCGGCACAGTCCGGCGCACCGGGGCCGCTGGGGCGCCTCGCACCTCGAATAGCGGCAGCGGACATGCCTGTGACCCCGCCGTCAGGCGGGGTGTGGGGCGTGGTGGCTAGTAGTCGTCGGGGTCGAGGCGGCGCGAGGTGGCGAGGACCTTGGTGCCCTTGGGGCTGACCAGGAAGTGGCGGCCGTTGGGGGAGAGCCAGAGGTAGTGGCCGGGCTGGACGGTCACGTAGCGCCAGAGGCTGAAGGTCTTGGCGCGGTGGTGGCGTCGGCAGAGCGGGACGAGGTTGCACGGACAGGTCGGGCCGCCGCGAGCGTGCTCGACGGAGTGGTCGAGGTCGCAGCGGGTCGCCTTGACGGTGCAGCCGGGGAACCTGCAGGTGTGGTCACGCAACTGGACCCGGGCGCGATGCCGGTCGGGGATCTCGTACGAGTCCACCGGAACGCAGTCGGCCAGGTCGATCACCGGACGAACGATCACAGTCGTCCTCGGTGCCTGCAGCCACTCCTTCACCTGGCTGGCGAGGACCGGTCCACCGGTTTCCTCGCAGCGGGCGACCGGGTTGTCGCCGGTCAGTGTGGCGTCGGTGACGTGGACGTTGAGGGTGACCTTGCGGCCGGGTGCGGTGGCGATGACCTCACCGGTCTCGGAGTCGGCGAACAACAGGTCCAGCGACAGGTCCTGCCGAGCCAGCTCAGCCGCAGCCTTCGACCGGCGGACATCCATCGACGAGTCGTCGCCACACTTGCCGAGGAGGATCGCTCGGCGGGTGACCGCTTCATCGAGGTCGTGGCCGTCGGCTGCGTCCATCAGGCCGTGGATCACGACGTGGCCGGTGTCGCTGGGCTCGTCGATGTCGAAGTGCCGGTGGTCCGATACCCGCTGCCGTTCGGCTTCTGCTCGTTCCGGGTCGAACCGCAGGACCGCCTCGGCCACGAGGCGTTCGAGCTGTTTCCAGCCGACGTCGTCGACGGCGGC
>NZ_VLJQ01000080.1:0-24382 GCF_007829375.1 Nocardioides sp. J9
CCTGCGCGCCGGGCTGTGGTGGGCACAGTCCGCCCCGCAGGCCCGGTGGTTTCGAGGCTCCTCGCTGGCGCTCGTCGCACCTCAACCAACGGGAGCAACGCTCGGACCCACCTACGTCCGGCTTGCCGCCAGGCGGACCCAGCCATCTGCTGGAGGCAACTGCGCGCGCGGCAGCGCGGCGCCCGCGCCGAAGGCGCGTCGTGCGACGCCCGCGGGCCGAGCGMCAGCGAGGTCCGTGCGGCGAGCACGACAGGCGACGCGCTCGCGCAGAGGGCACAGCGAGGCTCCTCGCTGGCGCTCGTCGCACCTCAACCACCGGGAGCTTGGCCCGTCGCGCCGGGCTGTGGCGGTCGCAGTCGGCTCAGGTCAGGAACGGGGCGAGCTCGACGGCGAGGTGGAGGCGCAGGCGGTCCTGGCCGCGCGCGAGGTCGCAGCCGGTGGCCTGTTGCACCTGGGCGAGCCGGTGGTAGACGGTCTGGCGGTGCACGGCGAGGCGGTCCGCCGTACGTGACGCGCTGCCGGCCTCGTCCAGCCAGACCCGCAGCGTGGCGAGGACGTCGGGGCTGGCGGTGGCGAGGAAGCGGGCGACGGCGGGTTCGACGACGGCGGCGGCGAGGTCGTCGTCGCGGGCGACGCCGAGCAGGGCGAGCGGGCCGAGGGAGGCCCAGGTGACGACGCTGCCGGGCGGGCGGGTGCGCGCGACGCGCAGGCCGGTGCGGGCGCCGCGGAAGGTGGTGGCGAGGCTGTCGATGTCGGGTACGACGGGCCCGACGGCCGCGCGCGTGACGGAGTCGAGGTGGTCGAGCCGTCGCCCGATGCCCAGCGCCGTCAGCAGCTCGTCGGTCCCGGAGACCCCCTCCACCAGCCGGGCGCGGACGACCGCGGCGACGACGTCGCCGGTGCGCGCCCAGACCACGCCGGGGCGGGCCGGCCGGCTGGCGACCTGGTCGGCGAGCTCGGGGCGGTCGACGAGCACGCACGCCAGCGGCTCGTGCAGGTCGAGGCCGGCGGCGTCGGCGAGGTCGGCGGCGGACTCCCGCGCCGCGAGGCGTCCGCCCTCGACGAGCTCGCGGAAGAGTGCGTCGCGCCGGGCCTGGCGCCGCTCGGCGACCGACAGCAGGTGGGCAGCCGACTCGGCGATCCGTGCGGCCTCGGGCCAGGTGGCCGGGTCGATCCGCTCGTCGGGGTCGAGCAGCCAGAAGTACCCCTGCACCCGGCCCAGGTGCCGCGCCGGCACGCACAGCCGCGCCACGATGCCGAGCCCGGCGTCGCCCGGCGTCCGCAGCGGTCCCTCGGCCTCCTCGATGCCCTGGCCGCGGAACCACGCCCGCACGTCGTCGGTCGCGTGGCGCTGCAGGATCGAGCGCTGGCGCACGGTGTCGACGACGTCGTCGGCGCGGTGGTCGGAGAAGGCGATCAGCCGGAACTCCGCGTCCTCGAGCGTGCACGGGGCGTCGGTCAGGCGCGCCATCTGCTCGGCGAGGTCGTCCAGCGTCGTCACTGTGCAAATGTCGCACATCTACGGCCACAAGCCGTTACGGATGTCTGTTTGCCGTGGCCCGGGTCACTCGTAGCGTGGAAGCATGCTCAGCCAGACGCTCAACCGCGCATCGCGCAGCACGAAGGCCCGCCGCGCGGTGGAGTCGTTCCCGCTCACGCGCAAGGTCGTCGACCGGTTCGTGCCGGGCGAGACCACCGCCGACGCCATCGCCGCGACCCGGGAGCTGGTCGCCACGGGCCGCAGCGTCACCATCGACGTGCTGGGCGAGGACGTGCTCGACATCGCCGGCGCCCGGGCCACCCGCGACGCCTACCTCGACCTGCTCCGCGCCCTCGCCGACGCCGGTGTCGCCGAGGGCAGCGACGTGTCCCTCAAGCTGTCCGCCCTCGGCCAGGCCCTCCCCGACGGTACGACGGCCGCCACCGAGCACGCCGCCGAGATCTGCGACGCCGCCGGTGCCGTCGGCTGCACCGTCACCCTCGACATGGAGGACCACACCACGGTCGACTCCACGCTGGAGATCGGCGCCGACCTGCGCCAGCCGTACCCGTGGATCGGCAACGTGCTGCAGACCAACCTGCGTCGTACCCCCGGCGACATCGCGGCCCTCGAGGGCACCGGCGCCCGCATCCGCCTGGTCAAGGGCGCCTACCGCGAGCCGGAGTCCGTCGCGCTGCAGCGCAAGGCCGACGTGGACCGGGCCTACGAGGCCGCGGTCGACGCGCTGATGGCCTCCGACTGCTACCCGATGATCGCCACGCACGACCCGGCGATGCTCGACCGCGCCGTCGCGCAGGCGCGCGCCACCGGCCGCGGCGAGGACCGCTGGGAGGCGCAGATGCTCTTCGGCGTGCGCCCCGACCTGGAGCAGCGGATGGTCGACGCCGGCCACCGGATGCGGGTCTACCTGCCCTACGGCACCGACTGGTACGGCTACTTCATGCGCCGCCTCGCCGAGCGGCCCGCCAACGTCGGCTTCTTCCTGCGCGCCCTCATGCACCGCTGAACCCCCAGACAGCTGAACCGAACGAGTCGAACGGAAGGACTGACATGGACGCCATCACCGCCCCGCCGGCTCCCGTCAACGAGCCCAACCTCACCTACGCGCCCGGCAGCGCCGAGCGCGAGGCGCTGGCCGCCGAGATCGAGCGGCTCTCCTCGACCACCCACCAGCTCGACGCCCACATCGGCGGCGAGCGCGTCACCGGCGGGGGCGACGAGATCCAGGTCGTGCAGCCGCACGCGCACGCGAAGGTGCTCGGGGTGATGCGCAACAGCACCACCGACGACGCCAAGGCGGCCATCGACGCGGCCCGCGAGGCCGCCCCGGGCTGGCGCGACCTGCCCTTCGACGAGCGCGCGGCGGTGATCCTGCGCGCAGCTGAGCTGCTCGCCGGCCCGTGGCGCCAGCGGCTCAACGCCGCGACCGTGCTGGGGCAGTCGAAGACCGCGTTCCAGGCCGAGATCGACGCCGCCTGCGAGCTGATCGACTTCTGGCGCTACAACGTCCACTTCGCGCGGCAGGTGCTCGCCGAGCAGCCGATCGCCAACAGCCCGGGCATCTGGAACCGCACCGACCACCGCCCGCTCGAGGGCTTCGTCTACGCGATCACCCCGTTCAACTTCACCGCGATCGCCGGCAACCTGCCGACCGCGCCGGCGCTGATGGGCAACACCGTCCTCTGGAAGCCGTCGCCCACCCAGCAGCTCGCCGCCTCGCTGACGATGGAGCTGCTCGAGGAGGCCGGCCTGCCGCCGGGCGTGATCAACATGCTCCCCGGCGACGGGCTCCCGGTCTCCGAGGTCGCGCTCGCGCACCCCGACCTGGCCGGCATCCACTTCACCGGCTCGACCGCCACCTTCCAGAAGCTGTGGCAGGCCGTCGGCACCAACCTGACGTCGTACCGCACCTATCCGCGGCTGGTGGGGGAGACCGGCGGCAAGGACTTCGTCATCGCGCACCCGTCGGCCGACCCCGACGTGCTGCGAACGGCGCTGATCCGCGGCGCGTTCGAGTACAGCGGGCAGAAATGCTCCGCCGCCTCCCGCGCCTACGTGCCGGCGTCGCTGTGGTCGCGGATGGGTGACGACCTGGTGTCGGAGACCGACGCGCTCGCCGTCGGCGACCCGACGGACTTCTCGAACTTCACCGGCGCGGTCATCGACGCCCGCGCGTTCGCCAAGCACGAGGCGGCGATTCAGCGCGCCCACGAGGCGCCCGGCCTGCAGGTCGTCGCCGGCGGCMCCGTCGACGACTCGGTCGGGTACTTCGTCCGCCCGACGATCGTCGTCGCCGAGGACCCGGCCGACGAGATGTTCTCGACGGAGTACTTCGGCCCGATCCTCGTCGTCCACGTGTACGACGACAGCCGGTCCGGCGCGTTCGAGGAGGTCGTGACGCAGGCGGAGTCGGCGGCGCCGTACGCCCTGACCGGCTCGGTGCTCGCCACCGACCGCCGCGCCATCGACTGGGCCAGCAACCAGCTGCGCTTCGCCGCGGGCAACTTCTACGTCAACGACAAGCCCACCGGCGCCGTCGTCGGTCAGCAGCCCTTCGGCGGCGGCCGCGCCTCCGGCACCAACGACAAGGCCGGCTCCGCCCTCAACCTGCTGCGCTGGACCTCCCCGCGCTCGATCAAGGAGACCCTGGTCCCCCCCACCGACCACCGCTACCCCCACATGGGCTGACCCCTGCCCCACCACCGCGAGGTGTGGGTTGTGGCTGCGCGAGGTGTGGGTTGTGGCTGCGCGAGGTGCGCCGTACGGCGGCGGGGAATCGAACCCCGCAGCTCCGGAGCAGCAGGGCCACTGGTTTCGAGGCTCGGCGCTGGGGCGCCTCGCACCTCAACCAGCGGCGGTCGGTCGGCGCTGCGTGCTTCCGGTGGTTGAGGTGCGACGAGCGCCAGCGAGGAGCCTCGAAACCTCCGGGCCTTCCTGGCGGGCTGTGGTGGGCACAGTGGGGCGCAGCGGGGCCACTGGTTTCGAGGGTCGGCGCTGGGGCGCCTCGCACCTCAACCAGCGGCGGCGGCGACGACATGCGGGCAGTGACGACATTGCGGCCCGCTCCGCACCGCCCCCCAGCCGTCGGAGCGGGCCGCAAAGTCTTCTCCCTCGGGCGCCCTCCGCGCCCCGGTGCGCCGAACCGGAGCCCGGCGCGGTCGTCGCGGTACCCCAGCCTGCGTCGTCTGATCCCTCCCTGGCGCCCATCGGATGTGATGGGCGCCGGGGAGGTCTACTTGTTGAAGCGGGTGTACGTCGCCATCCGCAGCATGCGGCCCTTGGTCTTGCTGTCGTTGCCGCCCTGCTGCATCCAGCGCCAGCCACGGCCGAACCAGAGGTAGCCGTCGACGTACGTGCGGGCCTCGCGGCGCAGCTTCGGCTTGCCCTTGCCGAGGCCGAGCTTCGCGGCCTCCGGGCCGAGCGGGTTGCTGGTCGGCCGGTGGCCGATGGTCTGGCAGACCTTCTCAGTGCGCGAGCGGCAGGTCGGGGTGTTGTCGAACTGGTAGAACTCGTTGCCGGTGGCGCGGTAGCGCGGCCCCCAGCGCTTGTTCCACTGCTGCCAGGTGAACGGCGTGCCGTTGTCGGCGGTGTCGATGATCGCGCGCTTGCCGCGGTAGCCGGCGCGGGCCAGGGCCTTCGAGAGCTTCGCGGCGAAGGCGACGTTGTCGGCGACGGAGTCGTAGTGCGTGGCGCCGAGCGCGAAGCCGCGGACGTGCTTGATGCCGCTGCCCTTGAGCAGCTTGACCGCCTCGTCGACGTACAACCAGTCGGCGGAGCCGGCGTCGATGTAGATGGTCTCGTTGCGCAGCGTGGTGGAGAGGTACTTCGCCGCCCACGCCGTCATCTTCTTGCGCAGCCGCGGCGACGGGTCGGGCATGGTGCGGCCGTCGGCGCCGTGGTTGGCGGAGATCGCGAGGTCGGGCTCGAGCACGATCACGACGCGCGCGTCGCCGATGCCGGCCGCGATCTTGCGGATCCACGACTGGTAGCGGGTCATCGACCACGACATCTTCGGCCGCTTGCCGCGCACGACCTCGCCGTCGGGCCAGAGCCCGAAGATCGCCAGCTGCGCGACGGCGTCCGGGTCGTGGCGCTGCACGTCGGCGATGTACGACGACACGATCCTCCGCGCGTCGCTGACGTTGCACGCCTTGCAGTTCGCGAACCAGCGCACCCGAGGCGTCAGCGCGATCCAGCCCAGCCGCCTCTTGCGGGTGGCGTCACGCTCGCCGAGGTAGTTCAGCAGCTCCGGGTTCGCCTTGGTCGCGATCGTCGAGTGCGGCCAGGAGCGTCCGTCCCGCAGCGGGTTCGACGGGTTGAGCGGGTCGGCGCCCGCCGGCTGCGCGGCGAGCCCGAGCAGCACGGCGAGGGCGAGGAGGGCGGGGAGGAAGCGGCGCATCCTCCTCCCGTCGGCACGGCGGGCCGCCACCTGAGGCCTCACTGCTTGACCGCCCGCGCCGGGCTCGTGGCCGCGACGCTCGGGAGCAGGACCAGGCATGTGTACCTCCAGCGTCGTTCCCGAGACGCGGTTGCTTCAGGTCCGTATTAAGTCGGACGACGGCAGTCCTGTCCCCGGGTCTTGCCAAAGGCTCCGTAAAATCTCGGGCCCGGGTGGCCACGCCTCACACCTCGTGCCGCAAACCTTCGCACCTCGCGGTGCGAACCCTCACACCTCGCGGTCGAGAGCGTCACACCTCGTCGGCCATCTCGGGGACGGGGGTGCGGAGGCGGCCGGTGCTCCACCACAGGGCGAGGTTGTCGAGGGTGAGGTCGGCCATGGCGTTGCGGGTGGGGACGGTGGCGGAGGCGACGTGGGGGAGCAGGACGACGTTGGCGACGGCGCGCAGCTCCTCGGGGACGTGCGGCTCGGTGGCGAAGACGTCGAGGCCGGCGGCCCCGAGGCGGCCGTCCTGCAGCGCTGCGACCAGGGCTGGCTCGTCGACGACGGAGCCGCGGGCGACGTTGACCAGCACGCCGTCGGGGCCGAGGGCGTCGAGCACCTCGCGGTCGACCAGGGCGGCGGTCGAGGCGCCGCCGGGCACGATCACCACGAGGTTGTCGACACCGGCGGCGAGCTCGGTGGCGGAGGCGGCGTAGCGGTACGGGACGCCGGGCACCTCGCGGCGGTTGTGGTAGGCCACCTCGCAGCCCATCGCGTCCACGAGCGCGGCGAAGCGGCGCCCGATCCGGCCCAGGCCGAGGATGCCGACGCGGCTGCCGGCGACCTGGCCGGTCAGCGGGAAGCCCTCCTGCGACCAGCGCCCCGCACGCACGAAGGAGTCCGCCTCGACGAACCGGCGCCGGGTCGCGATGAGCAGCCCGAGCGTGGTCTCCGCGACGGCGTCGTCGAGCACCCCCGGCGTGTGGCTGACCAGCACCCCGTGCGCGAGGCAGGCGTCGACGTCGACGTTCTCGTAGCCGACCCCGTGGTTGACGACGACCTGCAGCCGCGGCAGCGCCGCGACGAGGTCGGCGTCGACCAGGCCGTTGCCGGTGCACGCGATCGCGACGACCCGGTCCGCGTGCTCGGCGAGGAAGGCGTCGCGGCCCTCGTCGGGCAGGTCGAGGACGTCGTACGACGCCTCGAGGCCCTCGTTCATCCGCTTGCTCAGTCGGGGGATCCGCAGGACGGCACCGGTGCGTGTCACGGCACCAACCTACGAGCCACCCCCACCGGGCGGGCAGGGCGAGCAGTCAGCCGCGGCCGGCGGCCAGCATCTCCTCGCGCGTCGCGACCTTGACCCGCGCGCGGCCCTCGGCCTCGCCCAGGGCGACCTCGTGCGCGTCGAGCAGCTCCCACGAGGTGTGGGTGGCGACCTCGACGTCGCGCCCGGCGAGGTAGGCGTCGACATCCTCGGGGCGCCGCGCGGTCGCGGTGGGCGTGGTCTCGGCGAGCAGGTGGCCGACGGTCTCGGCGGCGTCGGACTTGGTGTGCCCGATGAGGCCGACCGGGCCGCGCTTGATCCAGCCGGTGACGTAGGTGCCAGGGATCGGCTGGCCGTCCAGGTCGAGCACCCGGCCGCCGTCGTTGGGGATGACCGCGGCGCGCTCGTCGAAGGGCAGGCCCGGCAGCGCGCTGCTGCGGTAGCCGATCGCGCGGTAGACCTGCTGCACGTCCCAGTCGGTCACCTCGCCGGTGCCCTCGACGTTGCCGTCGGCGTTCGGCGAATGGGTGCGCTCGGTGCGCAGCGTGGTGACCTTGCCGTCGGCGTCGGTGACGATCTCGACGGGCGCCTCGGCGAAGTGCAGGTGGATGCGGTGCGGCTTGCCGACCGGGTCCGCGCCGACCCAGCTGGTCAGCGTGTTGAGCACCATCTTCTGCGACTTGTGCTGCGCGATGTGCTCCATGCCGTGCGCGTCCACGTCGAAGCCCTCGGGGTGCACGACGACCTCGACGTTGGGTGAGTGGTTGAGCTCGCGCAGCTCGAGCGGGGAGAACTTCGCGTACGCCGGGCCGCGGCGCGCGAAGACGTGCACGTCGGTGATCGTCTTGGCCTTGAGGCCCGCGTGGACGTGCGCGGGGATGTCGGTCACGAGCATCTCGTCGCCGGTCTTGGCGAGCACCCGCGCGACGTCGAGGGCGACGTTGCCGACGCCGATCACCGCGACGCTGCTCGCGTCCAGCGGCCAGTCCTGCGGCACGTCGGGGTGGGCGTCGTACCAGCTGACGAAGTCGGCGGCGCCGTACGACGCCTCCTCGCCCGGGATGCCCAGGTCGCGGTCGGCCATGGCGCCGGTCGCCACCACCACCGCGTCGTAGAACTCGCGCAGGTCCTCGAGCTTCACGTCGACGCCGTACTCCACGTTGCCGAGGAAGCGGACCTCCGGCTTGGCGAGCACCCGCTGGAGCGCCTTGATGATCTCCTTGATCCGTGGGTGGTCGGGCGCGACGCCGTAGCGCACCAGGCCGAAGGGGGCGGGGAGCCGCTCGATGATGTCGACCGAGACCGGGGTCTCGGACCTGGTGAGGATGTCCGCGGCGTAGATGCCGGCCGGGCCACCGCCCACGATCGCAACGCGAAGAGTCATGTCACCGAGTCTGCGGGGCCGCGCCGCGCGGTGGAACGAGGTCGTGGTTGGGTGCTCACAAGGTAGGCTTGTGACCATGTTGGGGCCGCACGTCCCGGAGCTCCGGGCGCTGGAGCTGCTCGTCGTCGTCTCCCGGACCCGGAGCCTGGGTGCGGCGGCGGCCGAGCTCGGCATCACCCAGCAGGCCGCGTCGTCGCGGGTGCGGACGATGGAGGCGCTCGTCGGCGAGCCGCTGGTGACCCGCAGCAAGCGCGGCTCCGAGCTCACCCCGACCGGTGAGCTGGTCGTGCAGTGGGCCGACCGGGTGCTCGACGCCGCGCAGGAGCTGGACGCCGGCATCTCCGCGTTGCGCGCCGACCGCCGCGGCCACCTCGACATCGCTGCGAGCCTCACGATCGCCGAGCACATGCTGCCCGGGTGGCTGGTCGGCCTGCGCACCGAGCAGGTCAAGCGCGGCCAGCAGCCGACCGAGATCACGATGACCGCCACCAACACCGCCCGCGTGGTGGAGATGGTGGGTGCCGGTGACGTGACCCTCGGCTTCGTCGAGGGGCCCGACGCGCCGCGCGGCCTGCGCCACCGCCTCGTGGGCACCGACGAGCTGCTCGTCGTGGTCGGGCCGACCCACCCGTGGGCGCAGCGCTCGCGCCGGCGGGTCAGCGCCACGACGCTCGCCGCGACCCCGCTGGTGGTGCGGGAGGTCGGGTCCGGCACCCGCACCGTCCTCGAGCGGGCGCTGGCCGACCTGCCGATGGCCGCGCCCGTCCTCGAGCTGTCCAGCACCGCGTCGGTCCGGGCGGCCGTGGCGGCGGGAGCTGGTCCGGCGGCGGTCGGCGCCCACGCCGTGCGCGACGACCTGGCGACCGGCCGCCTGGTCCAGGTCACGGTGACCGGCCTCGACCTCACCCGCCGCCTGCACGCGGTGTGGAAGGGCGGGCCGACCCCGCCGGAGGGCCCGGCGCGCGAGCTCGTCGCGTGGGCCGCCCGCCGCCACTGAGCCGCGGGTCAGCGGGACAGCGAGTCAGCGGGGCAGTGGGTCAGCGGATCCGAGGACACCGCCGGACCTTGCCGTCGCCGGGCGCCGGACGTCTACTGGACGGTGCGCCGGGGACCGGGCCGGCGCGGCAGCGGGGAGGGAATCAGCCCGGTAGCAGCAGTCACGGATCCGCTCGAACCGCCAGCCGGGACGAGCGGGTGGTGGCGGCGTTCGTGCCCGACGGACCTGCGGTGGGGCCGCTTGCTGCGGGCCGGGTTCGTCAGGCACGACCGCGCCGTGACGGACCGGCGCGCCCGGGTGGGATGCGGGCGTGCCGGCCCGGGGCCGGGAGCCCCGACCGGGTGTGGCCGCCGGGCGTGTCCTCAGGTGTGGCCTCAGGTGTGGGCCGGGTGGCGGGCCTGGAGCTCGGCGATCGAGTCGTCGGTGCAGTCGGCCCAGAAGGAGCCGACGACGTCCTCGATCTGCGCGAACGACTCCGCGACGTAGAGCACGTCCTGGTAGTCGGTGATGTCGTAGATCTGGCTGCCCATCTCGCCGATGTCGAGGGGGCGGATGTTCATCCCGCGGAAGGCCTCGATCTCGCCGGGGGAGGACAGGATGCCGGCGCCGTACGCCTTGAGCTCCCCGGCCTCCCACAGCACGCCGAACTCGAGGGTGAACCAGAAGACCTTGCTGACGAACTCCAGCGCGTCCGTGCTCTGCACGCGCCGCGAGGCCTGGCCGGCGAGCTCGTAGAGCGCGGTGAAGCGCGGGTTGGCGAGGGTGTTGCCGTGGCCGACGACCTCGTGCAGCACGTCGGGCTCGGGGGTGTAGAGCGGCACCGAGTGGTGGCGGACGTACTGCGTCGACCAGAACGCCTTGTCGGCGAGGGTGCCGTAGAACTCGCGCAGCGGCACCAGGCCGGCGGCGGGCTGGNGGCTTGAGCCACTCGGTGACCTCGGAGAGCTGCGGGATGTGGTCGATGGGCAGGCCGAGCGACTCCTTGCCGTCGAGGAACTCGCGGCAGGCGTACTTGCGGTGCTTGGTCACCAGCGCCTCGCTCACCACGCGCCACACCTGGTGCTCGTCGTCGGTGTAGGGGGCGTACGGCGGGGGCGTGCCCGGCTTCCAGTTGTTGGCGAGGGTCGCGAGCGCGTCGCGACGGGCGCGGTAGGCCGGGTCGGCGAAGCCCGGGTGGTCGGCCCCGAGGTGGACCTTGAGCGAGCCGTCCTCGTCGGTGGTGACGGGCGCGAAGTACTGAGCTTCCTCGAACATGGCTGCAGTGTGTGACGCGGGCCACGAGATCGCCAGTGTGCCGAGATGAATGGTCGCGCCCGCCCGGCCCGCCGTGGCAACATGTCTCGCATGGACGCCGTCGACACCGCGATTCTGGACGTCTTGCGCGCCGACTCCCGGACGTCGATCCGCGACGTCGCCGCGCAGGTCGGGATCAGCCGCGCCAACGCGTACGCACGGGTCAAGCGGATGGTCGACACCAAGGTGATCCGGTCGTTCACGATCGACGTCGACCCGGTCGCGCTGGGGCTCGGCCTGTCGGCGTACGTCCACGTCCGGACCAAGCAGAACTCCTGGAAGTCCTTCCGCAAGAAGGTGTGGCAGCTCGAGGAGGCGGCGCACGTCGCGTTGGTCACCGGCGACTTCGACTGCGTGATCCTCGTCCGCGCCCGCGACGCCGACCACCTGCGTGAGCTGGTGCTGGAGCGGATCCAGTCGCTGCCCGAGGTGATCGCCACCCAGACCGTGCTGGTCTTCGAGGAGCACGTCGGCCAGACCTGAGTCGGGCCTGATGACGTTTTCTCGCGGTTGTTGGCCGTTGCAAACGTCAACAACCGCGGGAATCCCCGGCCAGGCGGGGATTCCTGCAACCCGAAACGATAACCTGTTCTAGTGCAGAGACTCGAAGGACGCGTCGCGGTCATCACCGGCGCGGGCAGTGGCATCGGCCGGGTGACGGCGCAGCGGCTGGCGCGGCGGGGGTGCGACCTGGCGCTGGTGGACCTCAGGCCGGACGGGCTGGAGGAGACCGCGCGGCTGGTCGAGGCGGAGGGGCGACGCGCGACGACACACCTCGCGGACGTGTCCGACGCGGAGCGGATGGCCGAGCTGCCCGACGAGGTGCGCGAGCACCACGACGTCGTCCACGTCCTCGTCAACAACGCCGGCATCACCTCGGTGGGCGCCTTCGCCGAGGAGCGGCTGGAGGACATGCGGCTGCTGGTCGACGTCAACGTGTGGGGCGTCGTGCACGGGTGCCGGGCGTTCCTGCCGGTGCTGAAGCAGCAGGACGAGGCGCACATCGTCAACGTCTCCAGCATGGCCGGGCTGATGGGCCTGCCGCACACGGCGACCTACGCACTGACCAAGGGTGCGGTGAAGGCGTTCTCCGAGGCGCTGCGCGGCGAGCTGGCCGGCACGTCGGTGGGCGTCTCCGTCGTCTTCCCCGGCACCCACCGCACCGGCATCGCCGCCGGCGCCCGCGGCGCGGACGGCGCCCGGGTCGCGAAGGTGTCCCAGGGACCGCTGGCGGTGCTGATGCCGCCGCCGTCGTTCGTGGCGCGGCGGATCGTCAAGGCGATCGCGAAGGACCAGCCGCGCGCGGTCGTCGGCCCGGACGCCCGGGTCATCGACCTCGCCTCGCGGGTCGCTCCGGGCCGGACCCGGCTGATCGGCCGCGTCACCGGCAGGCTGTCGTCCCACGGAGCCGACGGGTAGGACCAGGGCAGTGGCGCACCGGCGGGCGTTCGTCTTCGGTGGCTCGGAGGGCATCGGGCTCGCCGTCGCCGAGCGCCTCGCCGCCGACGGCACCGAGGTCGTCGTGCTGTCGCGCTCGCAGGACAGGCTGGACGCCGCCCTGGCCCGGCTGGGCGCCGGCGCGCGCGCCCGGCGGGTCGACGTCACCGACGCCGACGCCGTCGGGCAGGTCGTCGACGCGCTGGTCGGGGAGGTCGGCGTGCCCGACCTGGTCGTCACCACCGCCGGCTACGCCCGGCCCGGCTGGCTGGACGAGCTGCCGGCCGCGGACGTCACCGGCATGGTGGCGACGAACCTGCTCGGCACGATCCACGTCGCACGGGCGGTGCTGCCGCACCTGCGCGCCGCCGGCGGCGGGACGATCGTGACCACCTCCTCGATAGCCGGACTCACCGGCCTCTTCGGCTACACCGTCTACAGCGCCACCAAGGCCGGGGTCGTCGGGTTCTCCGAGGCGCTGCGCCGCGAGGCGAGGCCGTACGGCGTGCGCGTGCTCGTGCTCTGCCCGCCCAACACGCTCACGCCCGGCTTCGAGGAGGAGAACCGCCACAAGCCGGCCGAGGTGCTCGCCGCCGAGGAGAGCGTGCGGACCTTGACGCCGGAGCAGGTCGCCGACGCGCTGGTGGCCGCCTTGCGCCGGCGGCGCGGCTTCCTGGTCGTCCCGGGCCGCGACAGCCGGCTGGCCGCGCTGACGATCCGGCACCTGCCGGCGGTCGTCGACCGCGCCCTGCGCCGACCGGCTGATCAGATCCGGTAACGACGTGCCGGAAGCCCGTAGATGGGGGCGTTCCGGCGGTCAAACCCCCGCCGAGACGGGATCTGCGGGACCTTGGTCCCGGGTGTGGTCTGCGGGGACGGGCGGCGCGGAAGTATGGGTGAAGGAAGGTTCTCACCGCAGCCGAACCATCGGATCCGATAGTGCAAGGGCGCACCATATCCGGGTTCATCGTGGAAGAAAAGTAAAGAAATCCGGAACTGCCAGACGGCTCGGCGCAGGGCGGCGTTTGATCGTCGTCGTGGCCTCGGGGCCCCAACCTCTCTCCTGTTGAACTCTCTCCCTTGAAGGGGTACTGGCATGCGCCGAACCATCGACCGCCTCCAGGCGGCCCGCCGCGGGGACCGCGGCTTCACGCTCATCGAGCTCCTGATCGTCATCGTCATCCTCGGCATCCTGGCCGCGGTCGTCGTCTTCTCCGTCCGTGGCATTACGGACCGGGGTGACGTCTCCGCTTGCAAGTCGAACGTCAAGACCGCTGAGGTCGCCGTCGAGGCCTACTACGCCAAGGAAGGCTCCAACCCGGCCGACCTCGCGACTCTCGTGGACGACTACCTGAAGTCGGACCCGAGCGCGAACACGGTCGACGAGAAGCAGCGCGTCGCCTACGACAACACCACCGGTGCTGTCACGCCGGTGACGGCGAACTGCGGCGAGTGACGGCGAGCTGAATCTCCCATGCGAGCTATGAGGGGCCGTCGCCTAGGCGGCGGCCCTTCACGGCTGCCTGACGATTAGTGCTGTTCCACTTCCAGAGGGGCCATCGTGTACCACCACCTCCACCGCATCGGTGACCGCATCGACCAGCTGCTCGCCGCGCTGTGGGAGGTGCGGGGCACAGACCTCATGCTCACCGTCGGCCTCCCGCCGATGATCCGGGTCGACGGCACCCTGCGCCCCGTCCCCGGCCAGGCGCCGCTCGGCGTCGACGACACCAACTCACTGCTCGCCGAGGTGCTCACCCCCGAGCAGGCCGCCGCGTGGGACACCCGGCACGAGTACGACTTCTCCTTCTCCTGGCGCGAGCACGCCCGGATCCGCGGCAACGCGTTCACCCAGCGCGGGCTGACCGCCGTCGCGCTGCGGATGATCCCGCGCTCGGTGCCGACGGTCGACGAGCTCGGCCTGCCGCCGGCTCTGCGTGACCTCTCGATGCGCCACCAGGGCCTGATCCTGATGACCGGGCCGACCGGGTCCGGCAAGTCGACCACCCTGGCCTCGCTCATCGACCTGATCAACACCAACCGCGGCTGCCACATCATCACCGTCGAGGACCCGATCGAGTACGTCCACGACCACAAGATGGCGGCCGTCAACCAGCGCGAGGTCGGCACCGACACGGCCACCTTCAACGACGCGCTGCGCTCCGTGCTCCGCGAGGACCCCGACGTGCTGCTGGTCGGCGAGATGCGCGACCTGGAGTCCATCCAGTTCGCCCTCACCGTCGCCGAGACCGGCCACCTCGTCTTCGCGACGCTGCACACCAACGACACCGCGCAATCCTTGGGCCGGATGATCGACGTCTTCCCGGCCGAGCAGCAGGCCCAGATCCGAGTCCAGCTCGCCGCCGCGCTCAGCTGCGTGGTCTACCAGCGGCTCGTCCCGATGATCGGCGGCGGGATGACCGCGGCCTACGAGGTGCTCGTCGCCACGCCTGCGGTGCGCAACCTGATCAAGGAGGGCAAGACCCACCAGCTGCGCAACTCGCTGGTCACCGGCGCCCAGGACGGGATGATCACCCTCGAGCAGTCGCTCTCCCGGCTGATCCAGGAGGGCGTCGTCAGCGAGGAGGAGGCCGTCGCACGCAGCCTCTATCCCAAGGACATCGAGGCCCGCCCGCGGTACACCACCGCGGCCTACAACGGACGCTGAGGACTGGGACTCGGAATGAGGCTCAAGGGACGTCACGCCAGGACCGAGGCTCCGGCCGCCGCGCCGCGGACAGACGAGGACGATGAGCAGCTCGGCCGGATCCTGGTGAAGGCCGGTCTGGTCCAGCCCTACCAGCTGGACGCGGTGCGGGAGCAGGACGGCCCGCTGGCGCAGAAGCTGATCTCGTCCGGCGCGGTCAGCGACGACGCGCTGGCGCGGACTCTCGCCGAGCACCACGGCGTGCCGCTCGCCGACTTCCGCACGCTGACTCCCTCGGAGGATGCGGTTGCTCTGCTCACTCGCGAGCAGGCGACGACCCTGCAGGTGCTTCCGGTCGCAGTCGACGACGAGGCGGTGACGGTCGCCGTGCTGGACCCGGCGCCAGAGCGGGTGTCCGCGGTCGCGGCCGTCCTCGAGCGGCCGGTCCGGGCGGCTGTGGTGACCGCCCGCGACCTGGAGCGGGGCCTGGCCACGTCCTACCGCGCGACCCGGGAGGTCAGCGGACAGATCCAGGCCTTCGAGGCGAAGGACGCCCTGCGCAAGGACGCCTCCGAGCTCGACGACGTCAGCGTCAACGAGAACGCACCCGTGGTCCGGGTGGTGCAGTCGATCATCACCCAGGCCCTGCGCGACCGCGCCTCCGACATCCACGTCGAGCCGACGGGGGAGCGGGTGCGGGTGCGCTACCGCATCGACGGTGCACTCACCGAGGTGCTCGACCTGCCGGCCTCGATCGGCCCGGCGATCGTGTCGCGCGTGAAAATCCTCGGCGGGATGAACATCGTCGAGCGGCGCCGGCCGCAGGACGGCCAGATCTCGATGGAGGTCGACGGCCGTGAGGTCGACATCCGGGTCTCGACCACCGCCGTCGTGGGCGGGGAGAAGGTCGTGATGCGGGTGCTCGACAAGAGCCGCCCGCTCTTCAAGCTCGAGCAGCTCGGCATGCCTGCGGACACGGCCGAGCGCTACTCCCAGCTGATCCACAACCCGTTCGGCATGGTGATCTGCGCCGGCCCGACCGGCGGTGGCAAGACCACGACGCTCTACGCCTCGCTCGGCGAGCTCAACAGTCCCGAGAAGAACCTGATGACGATCGAGGACCCGGTGGAATACACCTTCGACTCGATCAACCAGATCCAGATCAACGAGGCAGCCGGCATCACCTTCGCCGGCGGGCTCAAGTCCATCCTCCGCCAGGACCCGGACGTGATCCTGGTCGGCGAGATCCGTGACGTCGACACCGCGCGGATCGCGGTCCAGTCGGCGCTGACGGGCCACTTCGTGCTGTCGTCGCTGCACGCGACCGAGGCCGTCTCCGCGCTCTACCGCCTGCTCGACATGGGCATCGAGGCCTTCCTCATCGCCTCGTCCGTCACCGCAGTGGTTGCGCAGCGCCTGGTGCGGCGCAGCTGCACGTCCTGCCTCGAGCCCTACCAGCCGACGCCGGACGAGCTCGCCTTCCTCCGCCAGTTCGGCGGCGAGGAGCCGGCCGGCGGGTTCAGGCACGGCACGGGTTGCCACTTCTGCGCGCACACCGGCTACCTCGAGCGGATCGGGGTCTACGAGATGCTCGTGGTCACCGACGAGGTGCGGGAGCTGATCGTCGACCGCGCGCCGCACGACCAGATGCGCAAGCTCGCCCGCAGCCAGGGCATGCGCACCCTGCAGGAGCAGGCCGCCCAGCTGGTCAGCCAGGGCACGACCACGGCTGCCGAGGTCATGCGTTCCATCTACGTGGCAGGAGTCTGAGATGCCCAAGTTCGCCTACGTCGGTGTCGACCTCAGCGGCCAGAGCGTCAAGGGGACCACCAAGGCTGCCAGCCGCGGTGACGCGGAGGTCGCCCTCTACGAGCGGGAGCTGCGCGACCTTCGGGTGCACGAGAAGAAGAGCATCCTGCAGTACGAGATCTCCGGCCCGCGGATCAAGCGCGAGCACGTCATGCACCTCTCCCGGCAGATCGCCGCCTTCCTCCGGGCCGGCCTGCCGATCCTGGACGCGGTGCACTCGATCGGCGAGGAGAGCGAGAACTCCTCGGTGCGCCGGATGATGCACGACATCGAGGACGGCCTGCGCACCGGTGAACGTTTCTCCGACACCCTCGAGCGCTACCCCAAGGTGTTCCCAGAGTTCTACCGCGGCATCGTGCGCTCGGCCGAGCTGACCGGTGAGCTCGACACCGTGCTGTCCCGCCTTGCGGTCTACCTCGAGCGCGACCTCGAGGCGCGGCGCAAGATCAAGTCGGCCATGATGTATCCGATGGCGGTGGCCGGCATGTCGGTCGTCACGGTCCTCGTGCTGGCCATCTACGTGCTGCCGAAGTTCGAGGTGTTCTTCAACGACCTGGGCGCAGAGCTCCCTCTCCCGACTCGAATGCTACTCGGGTTCACCGACTTCCTGGGCAACTGGTGGTGGGCGCTGGCGGCCGGCTTCGCGACATGGGCGCTGCTGTTCGTCATCTCGCAGCGTTTCGAGCGAGGCAAGTACGCCTGGCACGCCTTCCTGCTGAAGGTCCCAGTGCTGGGGGAGGCCATCCAGTACGCGCTCGTCGAGCGCTTCTGCCGCGTGATGGCGTCCATGGTCAGCGCCGGCGTCAACCTGCCCGAGGCGATTCGCGTGGCCACCGACTCCCTGCGCAACCGGGTCTTCATCAAGCGGCTCAACGGGGTGACCGAGCAGATGCTGGAGGGCCAGGGTCTCGCGGGGCCGCTGGCCCGGACGGAGCTCTTCCCGGGCACCGCGACCTCGATGCTGCGCGTCGGCGAGGAGACCGGCTCGATGGACACCCAGCTCGAGGTGACCGCGGAGTACTACGAGGACGAGCTGGACTACAAGATCGCCAAGCTCACCTCGCTGTTCGAGCCGATCGTCATCATCGTCATGGGCGGCATCGTCGGGTTCGTCGCCATCGCCTTGGTGTCGGCGATGTACGGCATCTTCAACCAGGTGGACGTCTGATGGAGCCACGTCGACGGCGCCTCGATGACCAAGGGGTCACCCTGGTCGAGACACTGGTCGCCATCGTCATCCTCGGCATCGCGGCCGTGGCCGTCCTCGCCGGTTTCCAGATGGGCGTCACTGCCTCGGACATCCACCGCAAGCAGACGACCGGCGGTGCTTACGCACGCAGCTATGCCGAGGCGCTCCAGAAGCACCTGACCGAGACTCCGGCTGCGTGGGTGGCGTGCGCGGCGCCGCACACCTACGACGTTGAGGACCTGCCGGCCCCGCCACCTGACTGGCCTCCTGGCTACCAGGGCCTCCACACGCAGACCACGCCTCTGACCGCCTACGACGGGAACGGAGGATCCTGCGGCCCGAACACCGCTGTCCGCATCAAGCTCGAGGTGAGCAGCCCGGACAGTCGCGCGGTCGAGACCCTCGATCTCATCCTGCAGCGACCCTGTGGAGGTGACGCGTGCACGCCGTGATGAACGAACCAACGGAGGCGCGTGCGCGCAGCAGTCGGGGAGACGCCGGCTTCACCTTGATGGAGCTGGTCGTCACGGTGGCGATCATCGGCATCATCACGACGGCACTTTCTGGCGTGGTGATCGCGTTCTTCAAGAACACGGCCGAGACCCAGGCACGGCTGACTGAGTCGCACGACGTCCAGCTCGCCGCCGCCTACTGGCAACGAGACGTGGCCAGCATCGGAACCCGGGTCACGGAGCCCGAGGCGGACACGGGGCTGTACCCCATCGCCGACTGGGCTGATGCCGTCCCGTGCGGAAATGTGCCACTTGGATACACGCCCGTCGTCACTCTCAGGTGGGGCGAGTACCAGTCGCCGGACCCGGCGGTGCCAGCGAACGTCGTCCGCGTGACCTATGCGGGCAAGAGTCTCGGAGATGACCGCTTCGAGCTGGTCCGAGCTCGATGTGGCAGCTCGCCATCTGTGGTGCGCGTTGCCAACAACCTCAAGGCCCTTCCAGAAGTGCTGTGCGACGGCGGTGCGTGCGCGCCGGGTGACCCCGCGCCTCGGATCATCACCATGAAGCTTACGGCCTTCGACACCAGCGAACGACACAGCGGCCACTACACGGCGACGCTGACCGGCGAACGGAGACAGTCATGACGGCAGGCAACTGGCTGCGCGCCTACCGGCTTCGCCGGAGAACCCTCGGCGACTCCGGAACGGTACTGATCATCGCCTTGCTGATCACGACGGTGATCGCGGTGGTGGTCGGAGCCCTGCTGACGCGTGGGGAAGGGTCACTTCGCGCGAGCGTCCAGCTTCGCCAAGTCGCAGGGCAGACCTATGCGGCCGATGGGGCAGCCAACGTCGCCATCAACGCGCTGCGTACGGGCTACTCTCCCGGACCTGTTGAACTCGAGAACTGGGTCTACACGAATGGTCGCATCAAGAGCGACGAGACCCTCCCGTACGAAGGCTGCTTCGGGTGGGACGCGGCGGACGAGCCGATTGACGGAATCCTCCTGGCTGACATCTACCCGGCGTCGAAGTCCAGCGACCTCGCAGACACGAGCGCGTACGTGAGGTGCACACCTGAGTACGACACCGGTGACCGGGGACCTGTCGTTCCGATCAATAGCAGCAACAAGCCGGGCTATGCGATCGTCACGCTGGGCGGCAACGTTGCTGAAGTCACGGGCAAGGACCCTGGTCTTGTCGTCAAGGGTGGTATCTATGCCAACGGCAGTGTGACGGGCAAGGTCAATGTGATCGCCGGCGGCATCCGAGCAACGGGGAGCTGCAACGGCGCCCAGGTCGTCGCTTCCCCGAAGAACTGCAATTCGGGGCCGCCGATCCCCGACCCGAACTACAACCCGGAGATCGCCGCCGTTCCGGCCTGGGTGAAGCCGCCCACGGGATGCACTGACGACGTCGCTGTGTTCTCTCCCGGGTACTACGACAGCGCAAGCGAGCTGAACGCCGCTACCAACCTCTGCGGGACTCTCTGGTTCAAGCCAGGGAACTACTACTTCGACTTCCACAACGACGCATGCGCGAACGTCTGCCCGTCTTCCCTCTTCGGCAGCGGCGGCAACGTCTGGACCATCAACAACAAGAAGATCGTGGCCGGCACCCCGGAGGGTGGAGGAAACCTGCCGAGCAGTCCGACGATCCCCGGCGCCTGCGTGAACCCGATCGACAGCGTTGACGCTGTGGGCGTTCAGTTCGTCTTCGGCGGAAGCAGCCGAATGTATGTCGACCAGAACTCGGAGATCGAGTTCTGCGGCACCTACCACCCCGACCGGCCGCCCATCGTCTTCTACGGGCTCAAGACCGGAAGCACGCCGGCTCCAGCCTCAGCCAATGCTCTCGTTGCTACCACGATCGAGTCGCCCGGCGGGTTCACCAACGCCACCGCCGGCCGTGTCAATGCTGCCGATGGTGGACAGCCCGTCGACGCCTCGAAGGTTGCGACCTGGAACAACACGGGCTCGGGTGCGCAGACGACGACGCTCTCGCTCGGGGGGTTCACGCCGACTACCCCGGTGCCACCGGGAGCCATCGTCACCTCGGCGACCCTGCGGGTCACCCACGCGGACTCGGCCAACAATCCTTCGGCCCGGGTCGCGATCAAGGTCAACGGCGCTTCGACCTACACGACGCAGGTCAACCTGCCGACCCACACCGCCAACTCCACGGACGGTGGCGCGGCGGGTCTGGCGATCACGGGGGCCTCGCTCACGGACCTGCAGAAGCAGGTGCGCGAGTTTGGCTACTCCGGCGCGACGGTCGACTACGTCGCCGGAATGCGCAACGCCGGGACTGCGCACCTCGACGCCATCAGTCTTGACCTGACGTACTACGTACCGGTCCTTCGGGGCGAGGTGGGGACGTGCGTGGGGAACGGCACGTGCTGGCTCATCGACATGAAGCAGGGCAACGCGAAGAACCAGATCTATTTCCAGGGCACGACCTACGTCCCGCTCGCCGACGTGCGACTGCTCGTCGGAAACTTCAACACCGAGATCATGAGGTTCGGGCTCATTGCCAACCGCTTGGACATGGGTTTCTGGAACGGAAACTCCTCGCAGACCGAGCCGGTCATCGAGATTCCCGACAACTCCCCGGGCTTCGGCGTCAAGAGCACGGTTGTGCAGCTGGAGATCTTCGTCTGTCCCAACTCCGGCAGTTGCTCGGATTCGGGAACGCCAGCCCTGACCACCCGCGTGCAGCTCTGGGACCCGGACGGTAGTCCGACCAAGAACGAGCGATCGATCCGAAKCCTGAGCTGGAGCCACAACCGCTGACTGAGCAACAGTTCCTCGACCTCGCCGTCCCGGCGTTCGCGTTCGTCCTCGGGTTGGCCATCGGGTCGTTCCTCAACGTCGTCGCGCACCGGGTGCCGGCGGGGGAGTCCGTCGTGCACCCGCCGTCGGCGTGCCCGCGGTGCGGGCACGAGATCCGGAACCGGCACAACGTGCCGGTGCTCGGGTGGCTGGTGCTGCGGGGGAGGTGCTTCGACTGCGGGGAGCCGATCAGTGCGAGGTACCCGCTGGTCGAGCTGGGCACGGGCGTGGCGTTCGCGCTGGTGGCGCTGCGGCTCGGGGCCGACGAGCAGGGGCTGCGGCTGCTGCCGGCGTACCTCGCGTTCGCGGGCATCGGGATCGCGCTCGCGCTCATCGACCTCGACCACAAGCGGCTGCCGGACGTGATCGTGCTGCCGTCGTACCCGGTCCTGGCCGCGCTGCTGCTCCTCGGCTGGGACGGCGACGCGCTGCTGCGGGCGCTGATCGGCGGGGCGATCCTCTTCGTGTTCTTCTTCGTGGTGTGGTTCGCCGCGCCGGGCGGGATGGGGTTCGGCGACGTCAAGCTGGCCGGGGTCGTCGGGGCGATGACCGCCTACCTGACGTGGGGGACCTTCCTCGTCGGCGCGTTCATGGGCTTCCTGCTCGGCGCCGTGGCCGGCGTGCTGCTGATGGCCGGCGGGAAGGCCGGGCGCAAGACCGCCGTGCCGTTCGGGCCGTTCATGATCCTCGGCGCGTGGACGGCGATCCTGGGCGCGGGGGAGCTGGGGGACTACTACCTGGAGCTGATCGGCTTCTGAGTCACACGGCGGCGCGGACGTCGTCGATCGCGGCGCGGATCCGGGCGTCGGCGGCCGGGCTGACCTCACGGTCGCCGGGTCCCTTGCCCTTGTCCTTGCCCTTGTCCTTGCCGGGCCCCTTCCTCCCGCTGTCGCCGGCGGCCTCGTCCAGCTTCTTCACCATGTCGTCGAGTGCCTTGTCGACGTCCCGGGCGACCTTGTCGGCGGGCTCGTCGCCGCCCGCGAGCTCGCGCAGGTCCTCGACCTTCTTCGCCAGGTCGTCGGCGGTCTTCTCGTCGATGCCGCCGGAGCGGGCCTCGTCGTCGACGACCTCGTCCAGGGCGGCGACCGCGGCGGCCAGGTCGCTCGGCGCCGGCTCCTGCTCGGGGGACGTCGGGGTGGTCGGTGCTGGGTCGGTCGCTTCGTCCGTCCCGTCCGTCCGGTCCGTGGTGGCGGTCGGGCTGGCCGGGTCGGCGGCGGTGCCGGTCGGCTCGTCGTTGCCGAGGAGCGCGACGAGCAGGACGACCAGGAGCACGAGGGCGGCGAGGGCCGCGGCGCCGGCGATGAGCGCGACCGGCAGCCGGGCGGCGGTGAGCACGGCCGTCGACGCGACCTGCCCGGNCGTTGCCGAGGAGCGCGACGAGCAGGACGACCAGCCGGCGACCGGTGCCGGTGGTCGGGAGGACGGCGGTGCCCGGGACCTGCGGGCCGGCGGCGGTGAGCACGGCCGTCGACGCGACCTGCCCGGTGTCGCGGCCCAGCAGCGCGGCGAAGCCGACGGCGCGGCGGGCGGGGTCCTTCGCCAGCAGGTCGTCGACGATGGCGTCGAGCCGGGGCGGGACGTCGGGGCGGCGGTCCCGCACCCGCGGCGGCGCGTCGTCGAGGTGCTGGCGCAGCACGGCCACCGGGTGCTCGGCGGTGAACGGCGGCGACCCGGTCAGCAGCGTCATCAGGGTGCAGCCGAGCGCGTAGAGGTCGCTGGCCGGCGTCGCGGTGTCACCGCGGGCCTGCTCGGGGGAGAGGTATGGCGCGCTGCCGACCACCGTCCCGGTGGCGGTGATCTGGGTGGCGGTCGACTCGGCCACCCGGGCGATGCCGAAGTCGACGACCTTGACCCGGCCGTGTCGGTCGAGCACGAGGTTGCCGGGCTTGACGTCGCGGTGCACGACACCGACGCCGTGCACCGCCTCGAGGCCGGCTGCGGCCTGCGCGGTGAGGTCCTCCGCCCGCTCCGGGCTCAGCGGCCCCTCGCGGCGGACCAGCTCCGAGAGCGGGGGTCCGGGGAGCAGCTCCATGACGAGGTAGGCCCGCTGCCCGTCCGTGCCGGCGTCGTACACGGCGACGACGTGGGGGTGGTTGAGCGAGGCGGCCGCGCGGGCCTCCTGCTGGAAGCGGCGCGTCGCCGGGGCGTCACCGTCGGAGGCGTCGACGACCTTGACCGCGACGTCGCGGCCCAGGGACCGGTCCAATGCCTGCCAGACTTCGCCGTTGCCGCCGCGGCCGATCAGCCGCTGCAGCTCGTAGCGTCCGGCGAGGACGTCGGTGCCCATGACGCCATTGTCGCCGGACCCCGCTGCGGGGGCCCGGCGACCAGGTGGTGTGGCGTGCTGCTCGGTCAGCGGATCGGGCGGTCCTCGTGGACGACCCGGTCACGGCGCCACGGCGGCGCGAAGAGCAGCGACAGGACGATGGCGAGCACGCCGGCGATGATGAGGATCGTGCCGAGCGTCCCCTCGTCGACGTTGGGGATGTCTGCAGTGATCACGTCGAGGGCGAAGATCAGCCCGGCGACGAGAAGGATGATGCCCAGTCCGATGTACATGAACTCCCGGTGCCCGCTGGCCGCGATCCCAGACGTGCGCGGGGTGCAGCGGTGCGAGCGCCCGTCGAGACGGGTTGTCCACAGGCGCCGGGAGCGTGGGTTTCAGGGGCCCGTGCGAGCGGCAGGGACACCCATGCCCTGGACCTACATGCTGCGCTGCGACGACGGCAGCTACTACGTCGGCAGCACCTGGGACCTCGACGGCCGGGTCTGGCAGCACAACCACGACGACCAGCTCGGCGCCGCCTGCAACCGGGCGCGACGCCCGGTCGTGCTCGTGTGGAGCGTCTGGTACGACCGGATCAGCGACGCCTTCCACCTCGAGAAGCAGATCCAGGGCTGGAGCAGGAAGAAGCGCGAGGCCCTGATCCGCGGCGAGTACGACGCCCTCCCGAACCTGTCGCGCCGCAAGGCCGTCCAGGACCGTGACCCCGGCAACGACCCGGGCCCCAGTGGTGGAGTGGGCCGCCCCGGTGGTTGAGGTGCGACGAGCGCTAGCGAGGAGCCTCGAAACCTCCGGGCCTTGGTGGCGGGCTGTGGTGGGCACAGTTGGGTGCAGCATGGCCGGTGGTTTCGAGGCTCGGCGCTGGGGCGCCTCGCACCTCAACCACCGGCGGTGTGGCTGGGCCCGGTGGT